>VBFF01000008.1 GCA_005889285.1 Chloroflexota bacterium | reverse complement strand
CCTTCCGCGCCCACCCGGTTGACGCCCGCCGCGCCGACCGAGAGGTTTTGCGGGCTGATCATCTTGCCCATCACGCCGCCCGAAGAGTTGGTACCCGCCGTCAGGATGGGATTCAGGGGATGTCCGCCGATCACGATTTGCTGGGCCGTATGGGCCTGCATCGGGCCGAACAGTGTATTGGACGCGGTGTCGCTCCCCGTCAAGAAAACGCCCAGCGCACCGATGACCGCCGAGAAGAAGGGGAAGAACCCGCCGGCTTTTGCCATGAGGAGGGCAAGGGTGGACGTCATGCCGGAGAAGTTCATCACGGCGGCGATACCCAGGATGAACGCGATCGTCATGATGGGTAGGGCTAGCTGGCGCAGCGTGCGCCCGTAGGTGGTGAAGAACAGGCCCAGCGGTGCCCCCCGGATCGCCATCACGATGAAGGCGACGATCGAGGCGAACAGCACGAGGCTACCGGCGGCCGCGAGGAAGTCCCAGGTGAAGGTGATGGGATAGGGCGTGGACTTGGTCACGATCGTCGGTTCCTGGGAGATCAGGGCTTTGGGCTTGGCCGAGGTGCCGCTGTAGCTGCCGGGCCACTGGAATCTCCAGAACGGGAACTTGAAGGCGCCGGCATCGGTTGCCGGACTGGGACCGATCCACGGCTTGGGACAGAGCGCGTATGCAGGCTGACCGCACTTCAGATCGGCCGTGATGTTGGCGGGTGTGTGCAGCGCGTTCTTTACGTTGCCGGGTGGACTGCCGGAAAAGAACGGCAGGTTGCCCATCTGGCCGATCAGGATGACCACCACCAGGATCACATACATCATGTAGGCGCGCACGATCCGTGCGGGCGGATCGGCGACCTGGGCAACGGCGGCGCCCACACTTCGAAACCTCGGGGTTACGCCCGGCACGGCCGCGCGGTCGGCTGCAAAACTCCAGAGCGTCTTGGGCTTCCAGACGCGGAGCAGCAAGGCGACGGCGGCCATCGAGACCAGGGCGGCGAGCACGTCCGTCAGCTCGGGCCCGATGAAGTTCGAGACCAGGAACTGGACGACCGCGAAGACGACGCCTGCCGTGAGAACCGCCGGCAGAACTTCGACCATGCGCTTCCAGCCGGCGAGAACGACGATCAAGAAGCCGGGAATGAGGATCGAGAAGATCGGAAGTTGCCGACCGACCATGGCAGACAGTGCCAGCGTGACCTGCGTCTGATCGTTGGCGCTGTGGCCGATGATCGGCGCGGTCAGCAGACCGAGCGTGACGATCGGGATGCCGATCGAGCCGAAGGCCACGGGCGCGGTATTGGCGAGCAGCGCCAGCACCGCCGCGCTGATGGGCTCGAAACCGAGGCTGGCCAGGATCGCGGCCGAGATGGCGACTGGGGCTCCGAAGCCCGCGATGCCTTCCATGAGCGCGCCGAAGCAAAACGCCACCAACAGCGCCTGGACCCGCCGGTCCCCGGTCAGCCGGGTCAGCGACCGCCGGATCACGTCGAAGTCGCCACTGGCAATGGTCAGGTTGTGGAAGAAGACCGCGTTGAGCACGATCCAGCTGATCGGCCACAACCCATTGGCCATGCCCTCGGTGGTCGCCGAGATGTCGAGCCCGAGCGGCATCTGCCACACCAGCGCGGCGAGGATCGCCGCGGAGAGCATGGCGGTCAGCGCCGACAGCCAGGCCGGCAGGCGAAGGATCGCCAGCATCACGAACAAGAGGTACAGAGGAATTCCGGCGACGATCGCCGAGACAAGAATGCTGTCGCCGAGCGGCTGGTAGACCTGATGAAACGCCAGGATCGCGATGGCCCCACTCATTACGAGGAACCTCCCTTCCTTCCGGCATTCGGTACGTTCGTACAGGCGCTCCCCTAAGGGTTACACACCGCGGGGCCGAAACGCCACAATTGGCGGCATGGCCGACTCGATGGTGGACAGGAAGACCCAGCCGGCCACGCCCCTGAAGCTTGATGACTTCGAGCCGGCGGCACGGGCGGCGCTTCCGCAGGCCATTTACGACTACATTGCCGGTGGCTCCGAGGACGAGGCGGCGCTCCGGGGTAACCGGGAGGCCTTTGCCCGTTACCGCTTCCGCTTCAAGATCCTCGCGTCAACCGACCACACCGAGCTGAGCCACGAGCTCTTCGGGCAGCGCTTTCGGATGCCCGTTCACCTGGCGCCCACCGCCATTCAGCGGATGACCCATCCCGATGGGGAGCTGGCCGCGTACCGGGCGGCGTCGGAGGCGGGCATCGCCTATGCGCTCAGCACACTGTCCAGTGCGGCCATCGAAGAGGTCGCCGCCGCCGCCGCGGGACCCCGATGGTTCCAGCTCTACATGCACGCCGAGCGGGCGGTGAGTGCCAGCTTCGTCGAGCGCGCCGTCGACGCCGGCTACTCGGCCATCGTCCTGACCGTGGACCTCCCCAGGACGGGACGGCGCGAGCGGGACATCCGCAACGCCTTCAGCCTGCCTGAGGGGCTTCGCTACGCCAACCTCGACGCCCACCGCCGAGCGGACGCGGCCGAGGGCCCCGACCCCTTCGCGCAGAACGTGAACGCCCAGACGAATCCGGGCCTGGGTTGGGCCGATCTCGAGTGGCTCGTGGCCAAGACCTCCCTTCCCGTGATCGTGAAGGGCGTCGTTCGCGCCGACGATGCCCGCCACGCGGTCGAGTCGGGCGCGCGTGGCGTGATCGTGAGCAACCACGGTGGCCGTCAGCTGGACTATGCGGTTGCCAGCCTCGACGCCTTACCTGAGGTGGTCGAGGCGGTCGGACGCGAGGTTCCGGTGCTCATGGACGGCGGCGTCCGGCGCGGGACCGACGTCCTCAAAGCCCTCTGCCTGGGGGCCCAGGGGGTGCTCATCGGGCGGCCTTTTCTCTACGCGCTCGCCGTGGGAGGTGCCGACGGCGTCAGCCAGATGCTGGCGATGCTGCGTCAGGAAATCGAGCTGTCGATGAGCCTCCTTGGCGTGCGCCGGCTCAGCGACCTGAGCGAGGACTTCCTAACGCGGATCTAGGCGCCGGCCGCCGACTTCTCGCGAGCGATCGTATCGAGCAGGGGCTGGACGGTTTTTGCCTGCCAGGAGGCAGCGTCGTTCTGGGCCGCCGCGTAGCTCGCGGCGAGCTGGGCGCGGGCCGTGTCCAGGCTGCGATTTGCCGCCTGGGCCTGCTGAGTCTGGCCGGCCGCCGACGCGAGGCTGACCTGCTTGGCACTGCCCGCCACCGCGAGCATGGCATCGATCCACTTACTCCACAACGGGTCGAGGAGCGCCTCCGGGTCGCCCGCCGGCACCTGTTGCGTCGTGAGATCGGTCGTCAGCGCCGACGCTGTCCGGGCCGAATCCGTCCACTGCCGGGCGTTCAGGCTCGGATAGAGGCTGCCGGAAATGGTCTGGGCGTCCTGGTTGAGGTGTTGCGCCAGCGAGAGCTGGAGCGTGGCTCCATGGGTCAGCTTGATGGTCGCCTGCAGCGCCTTCTCCAGGTGCTGCAGGGCGGGGCGGTCCGTGGCGATGAACGAGGGCGAGTGGAACTGGAAGGGGAGGCCGTCCGCCTGCGCCATGTAGCTTTGCGCCGCCTGGACATGGCTCAGGGCGTCATCCGCCGCCTTCTCCGTGGCCTTTGCCAGCGCCAGGTCTTTGGTGAGCTGGTCAGGCGAAAGGCCGACACCGCCCTTGACCGAAATCTCAGTCCACAGCGTGGTTACCGCGGCACTCGAGTCCGCCGCGCCCGTCCGCGCCTGCGCGAGCTCGCTGGCCTCTGATTGCGCCAGCTGGGCCACCCGCTGGGGCAGCACGACTTCCAGGAAGGCGCCGATCGCCCCAGCCGCGAGCACGAGTACCAGGATGGCGAAGATCCGGGTTGCCCATGACACCCGGCGCGCCGGCCTGAAGACGAGACGCGGGGACGCCGGTCTGGGGAGGGCCACGAAGACGTAACGCGGGCCGCAAGCCACCTCTTGCCACCTCCGGGCAGCGCCGCCTGACCGATCTGTGACGGTCCTGAAACCCTTTTGGAACCCTGTGCTAGAGTGAATTTTCCCAAACGAAATTGGCCTACATCATCACGGAAACCTGCGTCGATCTCAAAGACAAGTCCTGTGTCGACGTCTGTCCGGTCGACTGCATCATCGACGGCGGAGCCGAGGACCGGATGCTCTACATCAACCCGGACGAGTGCATCGACTGCGGCGCTTGCGTCGACCCCTGCCCGGTCGCGGCGATCTATCCCGAGGACGAGGTCCCCGGCGAGCAGAAGAAATTCATCGCCTGGAATTTCGACTACTTCAAGAGCGACGCCGACAAGGCTCGCGTGCGCGCTGAGATCAACGCGGCCTATCCGGAGAAGCGAAAGACCGAGGTCTAAGCCGGTCGCGATCGGCTGTCGAGCCCGGGACGAGGAGCGCCCGCGCGACGGATGAGCCTGGCGGGCAGCTCGATGACACGCCGGGACGGACCCAGCCAGCGCTTCAGGACGGCGAGAACCTGGGGTGACGGCGCCGGGGCAACCGTTCCCTCGGTCTCAAAGAGGATGTCGGCGATGGCCTCGGCTGGGCCCGCCGCTTTCTGGGTCTGGCTCAGCTCGAGCCATCGCGCCGTGATCCACAGGTAGAGGTCGGCTTCCGTCCTGCCGGGGAAATGCGACAGGATGTCGTACTCGCGGATCAGGTCGGCGATCGGCTTGTAGACGTTGTCGTACCAGCTCGCGCTGGCCTCGGCGATGTCGACCTCGCGGTATTGCTGCAGCCCCATGAAGTAGCGATGCCCGAGGATGTCCTCGAAAATTCGGTCGTAGCGTCCCAGGCGGCTGACGGCGATCGACGCCTGCGGTCGCACCCGGTCGAGCTGGGTTCGCTCCAGGAAATCGACGTACTCCTTGGCCTGGAGCAGGGCGGCGGCGTCCATGTCACCGGTCAGCGGTGCCCGCGTCCTGACCTCGATGACCTTCGCCGGGATGGTCTTCCAGCCGAGGTGGCGGGCGACGGATACCCGGTGGTGGCCATCCTTGACAAAGTAGACGTTCCCGAGGTGATACACCTCGATGGGAGGCACCGGCTCGCCACGCCGCATCGCCGCATCGAGCTGCTCCCAGCGCTTTCGCAGCTGCGGCTTCACCGGGAGAAAGGACGCGTCGAAGTCATTCGGCCGTCCCACCGAGCCACGAATGTCGGCGATCGGGACGTCCGTCAGCCCGCGGTACGACTGCCCCTCGAGCCGGGCGGCACGCCGCACCTCGTCAAAGGAGAGCAGGGGCCTGGTGTCACCGCGGAGCACCGACCCCGCATCGCGGAGGAACGCCTGGATCCGGGCCGTCTCGAAATCGGCCCGTGCCCTTAGCTGTTTCATCGTGTCGCGATCTCGATCACGCGATGGCCGACGACGTTGATGACGCGGGTTTCCCCGAGCTGAGCCTCGCGCACGATCTCTCGCCCGTACGGATGGATATGGCCGTGCAGGAGGAGTCGCGGCCGCATCCACTCGACCGCACGGCGTACGGCCTTCAGCCCTCGGTGCGGCGCATCAGTGCCTTCGTTGACCCCGGCAGGCGGGCCGTGGGTGATCAGGATATCGAGGCGCCGTGTCCCAAGCCGGACGCGCAAGGCCAGCACCTTGGCCATCATCTGCCGCTCGGTGTACTGATGCGCCCCGTCGCTGTACCGTATGGAGCCTTCGAGCCCCGCGATCAGAAGACCCCGCTCCCTCACGATTCGCCCGTCGATCTCGGCGGCGGCGGGGTAGTCCCCCTGCCGCCCCGGCAGGTCGTGGTTGCCGCGGACGAAGAGCAAGGGTACCGCGTAAACCGTGGAGAGCACGTCGAGGTAGTCGGAGGGCAAGTCGCCGCAGCCGATCAGGAGATCGATCCGACCCTGGGCCGCCACCGTCCGCTCGTCCACCAGCTGAGGCTCGACCTCATCGCTGACGGCGAGCAGGCGGATGTCCACCGGCAGCCGCGGACCGCGAGCCGCTACGCCAGCTCGGCGAAGAGAGGGTCGACGTCGCGCTGGTACAGAGGCAGGTCGACCAGCGGATGCTCTTTGAGCGCCGGGACCTTCAGCGCCAGCTGCTCGTCGTAGGTCGGCAACGCAATGGAGTAGAAGACGCCCACCGCCAGGCTGTCACCGGTTTCGTAGGAGGCTCGCAACGCCAACCCCTTTTTCTCCACGACCTCGTCGATGCTGGTCGGATCCTTCACGACGGGATCCCATCCGGGGTCGGCGTCGAGCTTGCGAATCCTGGCCCGACCAATATCCTCGCCCGCGTACCACTCCTTGGTGCGTAGGTCGTTGTAGACGGGACAGGTCTGAAAGACGTCCAGGAACGAGGTCCCTTTGTGATTGATCGCCTGGACCATCAGCGAGACCAGCGTCTTCACGTCGAGGGCGTAGCCCCGTCCGATCCAGGTGTACCCCGCGCCGAGCGCGAGGGCGATCGGATTGACGCCCTCCTGGATCGACGCCTCCGGCATCGATTTCGTCTTCAAGCCTTTCGCCAGCGTGGGCGAGGCCTGTCCCTTGGTCAGCCCGTAGACGCCGTTGTTGAAGACGATGTAGGTCATGTCGACGTTGCGGCGGCCGCTGTTGACGAAGTAGCCGGCGCCAATGCCATAACCGTCACCATCGCCGCCCACCGCGACCACGGTCAGCTGGTTGTTGGCCAGCTTGGCACCGGTCGCCACCGGCAGCGCGCGCCCATGGAGGGTGTGCAGCCCGTAGGTGTCGATGTAGTGCGGGGTCTTGCCGGAGCAGCCGATGCCGGAGATCATCGCCACCCGGTAGGGCGGGATCTGCAGCTGGAAGAGCGCCTGCTGGATGGAGCTCAGGATGCCGAAGTCACCGCAGCCAGGACACCAGTCGACGTGGACTTCCGTCTTGTACTGCTGAAGCGCGAACTTCTTCGGGGCGGCGGCCGCCGCCTCAGGCATGAGACACCATGACCTCCTTCTTCTGTTCGGAGAGCGCCGACCGCACGCCCTCGACGATCTCATTCCGCGAAAAGGGCCGGCCATCGTACTTGAGGACGTGGTGGTCCAGCGCTATGCCGGTCTGCTCAGAAATCAGTGCGCCGAGCTGCGCCGAGTAGTTGTTCTCGATCAACACCGTCAGACGGGCGTTTCGCAGGATCGCCGCGACGGCATCGGCCGGGAAGGGGCGCATCAGGCGGATCTGCAGGAAGTTCACCGTGCGGCCGTCATTCTCGAGCTCGCCCATGGCGTCGAGGATGGCGCCCTTGGTGGCGCCCCACGCTACCAGCGTCAGGTCGGCCTGGCGCGGTCCGTGCAGGGTGAACTTCGACGACGCGGGGATCTCGCGGGCGGCCGTCTCGAGCTTCGCCATGCGTTTGCGCATCATGGCGATCCGGTTTTCGATGCCCTCCGTGATGTGGCCCTCCGGATCGTGTTCGTCGCTCGTAGTGGAGAAGATGCCGCCCGGCATTCCGGGTAGCGTCCGGGGACTGATGCCGTCGGCGGTGAGCGCGTGGCGGCGGTAACCATCGCCGTCGGCGTCGGCCGGTTGATGGATCAGTCCGCGATCGATCTTGAGCTTGCTCATGTCGATGCCGTCGTTGGTGAACATCGACGAGGCCAGGAACTTCTCGAGGAGCACCACGACCGGCATCTGGTAGCGATCCGCCC
>VBFF01000175.1 GCA_005889285.1 Chloroflexota bacterium | reverse complement strand
TGATCGATCGCCGACCAGACGCGGCGGCTCCGATCGCGGCGCACCACCTCGTCATCCACGCTCGGCGCGCCGCTGGGCAGACTGGCGCCTTCCTCCAGCTCCACCTCGCCGTGCTGGCCGCGGTAATGGTCGGCGACCGCGTTCAGCGTGATCTGGTAGAGCCAGGAGGAGAAGGGATGGCCGGAGTAGGTGTACCGCTTGATATTTCTCAGCGCCTTGAAAAACACCTCCGACGTCACATCCTCTGCCAGGGATTGGTCTCGAACTCTGGAATACGCAAAGCGGTAAATCTGCGGGAAGTAGCGATCGTAAAGAGCCCCGAAGGCATCGGGGTCTTCCTTCGCGCGCTCAACGAGTTCCCGCTCTTCAAAATCCGGCATCAGGGCACCCCACAGGGCGCCCGCTGGAGATTGAACGGGAGGCCGCCCCTCTTGGTTACGTGTTGCGCCAATTTACCAGCAACTCCCCGTCAGATCAAAAGTCGCCAGCGGTGCAGGAGGTTACGGAAACCCGTTTCGCGGCCGGCGATGGCCGTTATAATCAGCCCGTCACCGACGGCCCGCCACCCCAAAGGAGACCAGCCGCCGATTGATCCCTCGATACGCTCACCCGGAGATGAGCGAGATTTTCTCTTCAAAGCAGCGCTACGAGCTGTGGCTGCGAATCGAGCTCACCGTCTGTGAGGGTTGGGCGGACCTGGGTGAGATCCCTCGTTCGGTGTTGGAGCGTCTTCGCCAGGCGCGGGTCGATCCCGAGCACATCGCCCGGCTGGAGGAGCGAGTCGGCCACGACGTGGTTGCCTTCCTGGATTCCCTCGCCGACTCGGTTGGCAGCGAGGACGCCCGCTATCTTCATCGGGGTTTGACCTCCTCGGACGTTCTGGACACGGCACTGGGGCTGCAGCTGGTGCAGGCCGCGGACATCCTTCTAAAGGATGTCGACCGGCTGTCGTCGGTCATCCGCCGCCGGGCGATCGAGGAGCGGGACACCCTGATGGCGGGCCGCACCCACGGCATTCACGCCGAGCCGGTGAGCTTCGGCTTCGTCCTTGCCGGCTGGCTGGATGAGCTCGATCGCGACCGTCAGCGTCTTGTTACGACCCGCGAGGACATCCGGGTGGGCAAACTGTCGGGTGCGGTCGGCACGCACGCCACCGTCGACCCGCGCGTCGAGGAGTCGTCGCTGAAGAAGCTGGGCCTGCGAGTGGCGCCGGTCACCACCCAGGTGATCGCCCGCGACCGTCACGCGGCCTACCTCACCACGCTCGCGGTGCTGGCCGGCGGCCTGGAAAAATTCGCCACCGACATCCGGCACCTGCAACGGAGTGAGGTCTCGGAGGTGCGCGAGCCATTCGGCGCCGAGCAGAAGGGCTCCTCGGCGATGCCGCACAAGCGAAACCCGGTGCTGAGCGAGCGGATCTGTGGCCTCGCGCGCGTGGTACGCGGCTACGCGCAGACCTCGCTGGAAAACCAGGCCCTCTGGCAGGAGCGCGACATCAGCCACTCCTCGGCCGAGCGGATCATCTTCCCCGACGCCTGCACGCTGCTCGATTACATGCTGCAACTGATGGCCGAGATCCTGGAGGGACTGACGATCGACCGCGAGCGCATGCGCGCCAATCTCTACCGCAGCGGCGGCGTCGTGTTCTCGCAACGCGTCCTCCTGGCGCTGGTCCAGAAGGGCATGTCCCGGCAGGATGCCTACCGTGTCGTGCAACGGGCGGCGCTCAGCGCGCTCGACGGCGGACAGGACTTCAAGCTGGTCGTCGGGCAGACCCCGGAGGTGCGCGAGCGACTCACCGCCGACGAGCTGGCGGAGCTCTTCGACCCGGCCTTCTACCTGCGCCACCTGGATGTGACGTTCGAGCGCCTCGGCATCGAACAACCCGTAGCATCCCCCTCCCCCGCTCGCGGGGGAGGGCAGGGTGGGGGCAGATGACCGCCATCCTGACCACATCGCTGCCGCTCCCGCTGCACTCGCGCGGCAAGGTACGCGATACCTACCGTCTCAGCGATCGGGAGCTTCTGATGGTGTCGACCGATCGCATCTCCGCCTTCGATGTCGTGTTGCCAACCCCGATTCCCGAGAAGGGACGGGTGCTCAACTGGCTCACGCACGGCTGGCTATCGGAGACGACCCACCTGATCCGAAACCACATGGGAGCGGACCAGTCGATCCCCCAGGAACTCCTCGATGCCCAGCCTGACCTGCGGGATCGGGCGATGCGGGTGGTGATGGCAGAGCCGATCATGTTCGAGTGCGTGGTTCGCGGCTACATCTCAGGATCGGGCTGGAAAGACTACCAGCGCACCGGGGCGATCGCGGGTGACCGGCTCCCGGTCGGCCTGAAGGAAAGCGACCGCCTTCCCCAACCAATCTTCACCCCGGCCACAAAAGCCCTGACCGGGCACGACGAAAACATCTCGCGTGCTGAACTGGCCACGCGGACCGGTGAGGAGCTCGCGCAAACCCTCGAGCACGCCAGCCTCGCCCTCTATCAGTTCGGCGTTGCGCGCGCCCTCGAGCATGGGCTGATCCTCGCTGACACGAAGTTCGAGTTCGGCTTTCACGACGGTGAGGTCATCCTGATCGATGAGGTGATGACCCCAGATTCTTCGCGCTTTTGGGATCTCGAACGTTATGAACCGGGCGGGCCGCAGGCGTCGTTCGACAAGCAGTACCTGCGCGACTACCTCGAGGACTTGGGCTGGAACAAGCAGCCGCCCGCTCCGCCGCTCCCACCTGAGGTCGTCCAGGGGACCAGCGGACGCTACCTGGAGGCGATGCGCCGGCTGGCCTTCCGCTACGCGGCGGCGCGGCCATGAGATATCGGGTAGAGGTCTTTGTCACGCTCAAGCCCGTCGTCAATGACCCGGCCGGCCTCACCATCAGGGGCGGGCTGCACACGCTCGGCTTCGACTCGGTGACCGAGGTTCGCGCCGGCAAGTATCTCGTGCTGACGCTCGACGAAACCGATGCCAGCCAGGCCCGCGCGCGGGTCGACGCCATGGCGAAGCAGCTCCTCGCCAACGCCGTCATCGAGGATTACCGGATCGAGCTCGAGCCGGTTGGCGAGCCGGTTGGCGAGCCGGTCGCCACTGGAGACGGGTCCGCGTGAAGACCGGGGTCGTGGTCTTCCCCGGCACCTGGAGTGACCGGGATTGCGCCCATGCGGTGCTCGACGTGCTGCAGGAACCGGTGCGCTACATCGACCATCGTGAG
>VBFF01000181.1 GCA_005889285.1 Chloroflexota bacterium | reverse complement strand
TTCGCGATCAGGTAGCCGACCTCGCCGGCGGAGAGGTCGTCGACCGGGGTCCGTTCCGGGCGGAAGATGCCGACCTCGTCGACCTCGAACGAGTTCCCCGTCTGCATCATCTGGATTCGCATACCCGGCCGCAGCGTTCCCTCCAGCACACGGATATAGGTGACAACGCCGCGGTAGGCGTCGAACTTGGCGTCGAAGATCAACGCCTGCAGCGGCGCGCCGGGATCGCCTGTGGGTGGCGGCACCTCGCGCACGACCGCCTCGAGAATCTCCTTGGTCCCGATTCCCTGGCGGGCGCTTGCGAAGATAACCGATTCGGCCGGTAAACCGATCACCTTCTCGATCTCTTCGCGCACCAGTTCCGGGTTTGCTTGCGGCAGGTCGATCTTGTTGACGACCGGAACGATCTTGAGGTGGTGATCGATGGCCTGGTGTACGTTCGCCAGTGTCTGCGCCTCGATCCCCTGGGAGGCATCGACGACCAGGATCGCACCGTCGCAGGCGGCCAGGGCGCGCGAGACCTCATAGGAAAAGTCGACGTGGCCGGGCGTGTCGATCAGGTTGATCTGGTAGGTGTTGCCATCGTCGGCCTTGTAGAGCATCCGGACGGCCTGCGCCTTGATCGTGATGCCCCGCTCGCGCTCGAGATCCAGCTGATCGAGCACCTGCTCGACCATGTCACGTGGCGCGACCGTGCCCGTGTATTCGAGCAGGCGGTCGGATAGCGTCGTCTTGCCGTGATCGACGTGCGCGATCACGGAGATGGCACGGGTCAGGTGGGTCGGTGTGGACACCCACGGAGTTTATCGGGCATCAACGAGACGGCCGACTCAAGCCGCGCTCGTCCAGTCGGTGCCGTCCCAGCTCCAAAGCTCGTTGTTGACCAATTCTCGATAAGAGCCGCTGACGAACCCGTAACTCTTTCCGCCAAAGACCATTACCGTCCCGACCGCCGGATCGTACGCCGCGCTGGCGAAATATCGGGCCCCGGGCGATCGACTCGGGTGGTGCTCGGACCAGTCCGATCCGTTCCAGGTCCAAGTCTGGTCGCCGACCAAGGCGACGACCACCTCGCGCTTGGCGTCGTACGCGCCGCTCGCTGTGGCTCCGATCGGTTGGTGGGCCGGATGCTGTTCGTGCCAATCGCCACCGCTCCACGTCCAAGTGATGATTCTGCTGGTGGCACGGTCTATGGTCACGAGAACGGCGACGCGCTGCGCCGCGTCGTATGTAATGAAAGCCGGTATGCCCGACGAAGGCGTGTGCGCCGGGCGCAGGTCGACCCAGGTGGCACCGTCCCAGGCAAAGGTGGTGGCTCCCGCAAACAGCAACAGGGAACCCGAATTCCCGTCGTAGGTCATGTCCCCCGCAGAGTCCGGCGCCGCCAATGGGCGCTGCTGGTTCCAGCTACCACCGGCAAAAGCCCACGTATCGAGCCGGCTCGGATCGGAGTTGGGTGCACCACCCCCAAACAGTACGGTCGTCCGCCGGTCCTCGTCATAGCCCATGGCCCCAAAGCTGCGACCGGGAGGAAGGCTCGCCGGGTGCAGAGCCGCCCATGCGTTTCCGTCCCACGTCCAGCTGTCCTGCAGAATCCAGGTGCTGGCCGCCTGACACGAATTGTCTCCGCGCACTCCACTGAAGAGGAGTAGCTTTCCAAGCGTCGCGTCGTATGCCATGGCGGCCCCAATCCGTGGAGCAGGGGCGGTTGTCGACGTCCAGGGCCTGGCAGTGGGACACGACGGAGGGGTCGGAGACGCCGATGGGCTCGGCGTCACCTCGCTGGGTGTGGGCGATGGACTCGATGATGTCGTGTCGGATGAAGACGGGGACAGCGAGGCGGTCGACGGCCGCCGAGGTTGCGAACCGAGACCGTGGATGGCAAGGGCAATGCTTCCGGCGACCAGGATGAAAACGGAAGCGAGAATTGCCCAGCGAAGGGGCTGCTGCCCCACCCAATTCTTCAAGACCTCATCGCCGGTATAACGGAAGCGATGCCGCGCAGTTACACGAGGCGGCGGAGTTTATCGGGAGCAAACAAAAGGCCGGCTGCGCGGCCGGCCTTCACGGATATTTGCGCCTACTTGTCGGTGCCTCGAGCTCGCGGTCGGGCCGCTCTTTCGTGGTCTGTGGGTCCGTCTGAGCCGGATCATCCATCGGTTCACGACCGCCGACGTCCTCGCGTTCGAGAGTTGGGTCGTTGACCATCTGCTCACCTCCTGGGCGCATGATTAGCGTATTCATACGCTATCACGTGAGTGCCGCGATATCAAGTTGGGCTAGCTGCGCGACGCCCTGGAGGCGCTGGGAAGGTTCTGGGCGATGCTCCCAAGCTCCCGACGCCCGGAGGCCTTCACACGGTGCGCCAGGACCATCTCGGCCACCTCATTGACCTCGGGGACCCCGACCTCGGGAATCCCCCGGTAGGCCGCTAGCGCCTGGGAGGCCTTTCGTCCGACCAGGTCGGCCCGGTGGCCGTCTACCTGAAGACTGACATTGAGCTCGGCGAGCGCGCGCAGGATCCCGGCCGGCATGACCACATGGGGAAACCGGACGATCGCTTCGGCGATTCGGGTGCCAATCTCGGCATCCTGCTCGGCGAAGCGCTCGCTGAATTCCGCCGGATGGGATTCCCATTCCTCTCGCCGTTCGACGATCTGGACGCGCTGCCCGATGTCCTTGATGCCCTCGACATCGACCGTCAGGCCAAAGCGATCCAGGAGCTGCGGGCGCAGGTCGCCTTCCTCCGGATTCATGGTGCCGACCAGGATGAAGCGCGCCGGATGCCATATCGAGATGCCTTCGCGTTCCACGACATTCACGCCCATGGCCGCGGCATCGAGGAGAACATCGACCAGGTGATCGTCGAGCAGGTTGACCTCGTCGACGTAGAGGATGTTGCGGTTCGCTTCGGCAAGAACGCCCGGCTCGAAGCGGCGCTCGCCGCTCTTGATCGCCGCCTCGATATCGATGGCGCCGACCACACGATCTTCGGAAGCGTTGATCGGCAGCTCGACGACGCGCATGCGGCGGCGGGCGCGGGGCAAGGTCTCCCCTCGCGCCAGGCGGTCCTGGCAATCCGAGCAAAGGGACTCGGTCGCATCCGGATCACACCGGTAGAGGCAGTCGGCGACGACGTTCAGCTCGGGCAGCAGACGGGCGAGGGCGCGCACGGCGGTCGACTTGCCCGTGCCTTTCTCGCCGCGGATGAGCACGCCGCCGATCGCAGGATGGATCGCATTCAAGACAAGCGCCAGCTTCATCTTGTCCTGGCCGACGATGGCGCTGAAAGGGTAAACGAATCGTTCCATCAGGCTGAACCCGTCCTAAGCATCTCACGCTGGACGCTGTCGACGATCGAATTTTGCGACAGGTCGAACAGCCCGTAGTACCGCCCGCCGAGTCGCTCGGCAAGGTCGCCACACACGTTGAAGGCATAGGCACCGTAGAGGCTTGTCACGCGATTTCGCGGATACCCCGGCTGGCTGCCGAAGTCGCGGGTCGAGTCGATCACCATCGCGCGAACACCCTCTTGCTTGATCTGGCCGGCCATGCGCTGGGCTTCGAGCAGCGGCTCCTCGCCGAAGAGACTGATGTTGCCGCGACCGTCGCTGATCAGCACCAGTAGCGGATAGACCTGGGGGTCTCGCAGCCGCTCGGTCTTGATCAATTTCAGGCCCGTCATCAATCCATGGGTAAGTGGTGTGGTGCCGCCGATGCTGAGCCGTTCCAACCGGCGCTCGGCAAGGTCCACGCTGGAAGTTGGGCGCAGGACGACGCGGGCGTTGCGCCCACTGAACGCGACGAGCGCGACCTTGTCGCGACGGACGTAGGCATGCCGGAGCAAGGACAGGATCGCGCCCTTGGTGGCGAGCATCCGCTGCTCCGCGTCCATCGAGGCGGAGGCGTCGACCACGAAGACGATCAGGTTCCCGGTCTTGCGCTCGCGAACTTTCTGGCGTAGATCCTGACTCTCCAGCTGCAGCTGGTTGATGGAATCAGGCGCGGCCTGCCGGCGGCTCAGCTGATGCGGTGCCGCGGCGCGGACGGTCGCGTCGAAGGCGACATCGGTGACCTTCTCAGTCTGCGAGCTGCGCACGTACCGCCCCCGCTTGGTCTCACTCTTTGTCGAGGTCCGCTTGCCCGCTGCACGTCGCGCCTGCCGTTCGCGCGGCAGGTCCAGCTTCTTGACCGTGAAGGTCCGCAGCTGAATCACCGCGTCCGATTCCGGCTCGATCGCCTCGTTGGTGGGCGACTCGCGTGATTCCGACGTCGTCCAGCCTTCGTTGGACTCGCCTCCCGAGGCGCCTTCTTGCTGCGTCACATCGCTACGAACGGAGGGGGCGGTCTCGCTCGGCGTGGCGGCCTGGATCTGCGCCAGCTGCTCGGCGGCGCGGG
>VBFF01000007.1 GCA_005889285.1 Chloroflexota bacterium | reverse complement strand
CATAGAATCTTTCACCTTACCACTGGATCGAACTCAGGCGGACACGTCCAAACGGGCCGCCTCGCGCCTAGCTTGTACCCGTTCCATCGCGAATAGAAACGTCTCCTTGGCCGGAGATCCGGCCGCGCCGGGCCGTTGAATTGCAGACCCATCGAAGGCAGTGCTACGGTCAGCAACGTGAATCGGGCGGCGCGCTTGCATCGGCTCCTGGTGATCCTGTCGATGGCGACCGCCCGCCCTGGAATCCGAGCCGACGATCTCGCCGCGACCCTCAAGGTCAGTTCCCGGACCGTTTTTCGAGACCTGGCCGAGCTGCAGCGGCTGGGTTTCCCCGTCACCTTCGGCAACGGCTACCCAGCGCAGCAAGAGCTCTTCCGCCGCCGGCGCCGCCCGGAGATGTCGCAGGTCCTGGCGGACCTGGTCGAGCAGCAGCTCGAGGTCGTTCGTCGCAAGTTGCCGGCAGACGAGGCCGAGCAGCTGGTGAACGAGGCGATTGGGTACCTGCCGATGGAGGCGGCCGAGGCCGTCACGCGAGCCCTGGCAAAAGCCGCGCGCCGCTAGATTTACAATTGCCGCACGGTCGGCTAGCTCAGCTGGTTAGAGCGCTTGGTTCACATCCAAGAGGTCGAGGGTTCGAGTCCCCCGCCGACCAATTCCAACCCCAGGCTCGACTGTTGGCGCGGGCCTCAGCCTCAGCGGTATTTGATAATACGAAGGGTTGATAATCGGATAGTCATGGTATAAACTACGAATCCATCAACCGCGTCGTCAGGAAGTAAAGAGTACGGGTTTCCCTCCGCGAGCGGTCGCCTTCGGGCGGCCGCTTTTTTCGTTTAGGCGGGCTCAATGTTTGGTAGACTTACGTGCGCCTTCCTGCTCCGTTGCCGCCGCGTGGCCATAGCCGGGGCAAATCCCATAGGAAAGGAGATTGCGTTTGTCAGCGTACGAGCTCATGTACATCGTCAAGCCAGACCTTGACGATCAAGCGGTTCAGCAGGAGATCGAGAAAGTCGGCCAGCTGATCCAGACCAATGGGGGCCAGGTGAAGAAGGTCACCCCGTGGGGCAAGCGGCGCCTCGCGTACACCGTCAAGGACAACCGGGAAGGGCATTACGTGGTCGCGGAGTTCGACCTCGATCAGGAAAAAGTCCAGGAGGTCGAGCGCGTTCTGAAGATTTCCGACAGTGTCTTTCGTCATTTACTGGTTCGACAAGATGAGGGGAAATCATGAACCTGAACAAAGTGATGCTCATCGGCCGCCTGACCCGCGATCCGGAAATGCGTTACACGCCGAGCGGGTCCCCGGTGACGAGCTTCTCGCTGGCGACCAACCGCTACGGACAGACCACCGACGGAGAGAAGAAGGAATACACCGACTACCACAACGTGGTGGTCTGGAACATCGGCAAGCGCAACCTGGCCGAGATAGCCGGCCAGTACCTCCACAAAGGAAGCCTGGTTTACGTCGAGGGCCGGCTGCAGACCCGTTCCTGGGAAGGCCAGGACGGCCAGAAGCGCAAGACCACCGAGATAAACGCCACCGAAATCCAGTTCCTCGAACCGCGCAGCCAGTCGCAGCCTCAGGCGGCGGCGGCCGAGCCGGTCGAGACCGCGGTTGCCGCGGCGCCGGGCCATCACGAGGAGCCCTCGCGCGACGTCGACCCGGAAGACATTCCCTTCTAAAGGAGCGGTTGATCAGACACTATGCCACCACCGACCGATAAGCGAGACCGCAAGCCGCACAAGAAGGTTTGCAACTTCTGTGTGGAGAAGGTCCACCTCATCGACTACAAGGAGGTCTCCCGCCTTCGACGCTTCGTCAGCGAGCGAGGCAAGATCCTGCCCCGTCGCGTAACGGGAACCTGCGCTCGTCACCAGCGGCGCCTCGCGGTCGCGCTCAAGCGCGCCCGTCACGTCGCCCTGCTCCCTTATACGGCCGACCAGCGTTAATTCAGGCCGTATACTTCGCGGTAGTTGCATCTGCCGCGCCTCCCGGCTGTGCTCGCGGCCGGGGTCGTCTTGTTTACGTCCATCCCAACGGCTCGGGCAGCGGCTGCGGAGCCTACATTCGTCGTGCCCTCACCCTACGTGGTCGCGATCGACCCCGGACACGGCGGCAGCCCGACCAGCGACCCCACCCAGCTCTGGGATCCGGGTGTCGTGGTCGGCACCATCATGGAGAAGGACATCACGCTCGACCTCGCCATGCGGCTGCGCACGCTGCTGCAGCGCGAGCGCGTCAAGGTGGTGCTGACGAGGAGCAGCGATCAGTACGTCGAGATCTCGGAGCGATGGAATCGCGCGCACGCGGCGGGTGCCCGGATGTTTGTCAGCCTGCACGTCAATGCCTACGACGGCGATCCGACCATCAACGGCCTGGCCGTCTTCTACCCCAAGCCCGATAGCTTCTCGTTCGCCCAGGCGATCGACGCGGGGCTGACCCAGACGCTCAAGCGTTTTCAGATCGCCGACGACGGCGTCGTCATCAAGCCGGAGTTGTGGGTCCGTACCGATGTCCCGACCGTGACGGTCGAACCCGCCTACCTGACGAATCCGCGCGAGCGGAGCCTGCTGTTGCAGGACGACTTCCGGGACGCGATCGCGATGGGAGTTTTCCAGGGCATGCTCGCCGCCGATCCTGAAATTGAACAAACCAAGGTGCAACTGGCACACACCGAAGCTGCCGCCACCGCGCAGCGCCTGGCTGCTGCGACCGCGTCCGCCGATGCGGCACGTACCGCCACGGCGACGCGATGGGGACTCATCGTCGGCGGGCTGGCGGTGCTCTTTGTGGTGATGCGGGCGGCCATCCGCCGCCAGTCGCGCCTGCCGCAGCCACCGCCGTATCGCCGCCGGACCTACCGACGGCGCCGGTCGGACTCGCGACGGTATTGAGCGGCCGTCAGCGCGGGCCGGACGGTAAGCTAGGGCGCATGATTCAGCCCCCCCAGTTGCGGATTCCCGGACCGACCCCCGTTCCCGAGCGCGTGCAGCGGGCAATGGCGGCCCCCATGATCAACCACCGTGGCCCGGAGTTCAGGGCCCTCCTTCCCGAGCTGGAAGCCGGTCTGCGCTGGGCCTTCCAGACCGAGAACGACATGTTGATCTTTCCGGCGAGCGGCACCGGCGGATTGGAGAGCGCCATCGCCAACGTCGTCTCACCGGGCGAGCGCGTGCTCGCCGTCACCATCGGTGCCTTCGGTGATCGCTTCGCCGACCTGGCCGAGGCCTTCGGCGCGGACGTCGCCCGGTTGACCCTGCCCTGGGGCGAGGCGGCCGATCCCGAGGACCTGGACGCCCTGCTCGGCCGCGAGCCGGACATCGCCACCGTGCTGATCACCCACAACGAGACCTCGACGGGAGTGACGAACCCGCTCCATTCCCTGGCTGCGGTCGTCAAGCGTCACAATCGCCTGTTGGTGGTGGACGGCGTCAGCTCCATCGGCTCCATCGATCTGCCGGTTGATCGCTGGGGCGTCGACGTCGCGATCACGGCGTCGCAGAAGGGATGGATGCTGCCGCCGGGCGTGACGATGCTCAGTGTGAGCAAGGCCGCCTGGGCGCGGCAGGCGAAAGCGCGCTCGCCGCGCTTCTATTTCGATTGGGATCGCGCCAAAAAGATGCAAGCCAAGGGCATGACCTTCACCACGCCGGCCGTCAGCATCCTCTTTGGATTGCGCGAGGCGCTCCTGATGATGCGCGAGGAAGGCCTGCCGGCGATTTTTCAACGGCACTTGCGTGTGGCGGCCGCATTCCGCGCTGCCGCCGGAGCGCTCGGCTTGCGCCTGCTCGCCAGTTCGCCAGAGGTCGCGTCGCCCACGGTCACGGCCGTCTATTTTCCCGACGCGCTGATGGGCGAGAAGTCAGAGGCGGTCTTCAAGACCTGGCGGGAACTCGGCCTAATCGTCGGAGAGGGGCAGGGCAAACTATCCGGCAAGATTTTCCGCATCGGTCACCTCGGCGCCGTGTACGAGCCCGATGTCGTCGCCACCGTCGAAGCGCTGGAACGCGGCCTGGAGGCGCAGGGACACCTCGTCACCCGGGGCGCCGCGCTCACCGCCGCGCGCCGCGCCCTGCAGTCCTCCGAGCCCAGCCTCGTCGCCTGAGCCCGGTGCCGCGCGTCCTCGTCGCCGATCCGATCGCGGAAGCGGGGATCGCTCGGCTGCGCGAGCATGCCGAGGTTGACGTTCACTTGAAGCAGAGCCCCGCCTCGCTGGTCGCCCGCATTCCCGAGTACGACGCCCTCATCGTGCGGAGCGAGACGAGGGTCGATGCCAGCGTCATTCAAGCGGGCACCCGCCTCAAGGTCATCGGGCGAGCCGGCGCTGGCGTGGACAACATCGATGTCGAGGCCGCTACCCGTGCCGGCGTGCTGGTCGTCAATGCACCCTCCGGCAACACGATCGCCGCCACCGAGCACACGATGGCGATGATGCTGGCGCTGGCGCGCCACATCCCGCAGGCAGACCAGGCGGTCAAGGCCGGCCGCTGGGAGCGCTCCCGTTTCCTGGGATTCGAACTTCGGGATAAGGTCCTGGGTGTCGTCGGCCTGGGGAGCATCGGCCGCGAAGTCGCCCACCGGGCGCAGGCATTCGGAATGCGCGTCATCGCGACCGACCCGGTGTCGTCTGAGGAGCGCGCCTCCCAGCTCAACGTCAAGCTGGTCCCTTTCAACGATCTGATGTCAGAGGCGGACGTGATCACCCTGCACGTGCCATTGACGCGGGAAACCCATCACCTCGTCGATGCCGGGGCTCTTGCCCGAACCAAGCCAGGTATGCGGCTGATCAATGTCGCCCGCGGCGGGATCGTCGACGAATCGGCGCTACGGGACGCGCTCCGCGATGGCCAGGTCGCCGGCGCGGCGATCGACGTTTTCGAGCAGGAGCCTCCGGGGGAGAACCCGCTGCTGTCGATGCCGCAGGTGATCACGACGCCGCACCTGGGTGCCTCGACCGAGGAAGCGCAGATCAGCGTGGCACTCGAGATCACCGAGCAGGTGATCGCGGTCCTCGACGGCGGCCTGCCCCGCTTCTCTCTCAATGCTCCCGTCGCCCTTCCGGAGGCCATGGCGTTCCTGCGACCGTTCATCCCGGTTGCCGAGGGCATCGGCCGTTTCTACGCCCAGGTCGGGCGGCAGCCGGCGTCTCGGATCCACGTCGACTACGCCGGCGAGATCGCCAATTACGACTGCTCAGTGCTGACCGCCGCGCTGCTGACGGCGTTTCTCAGCCGCTTCAGCGCCGAGCGCGTCAATCCGGTCAACGCGCGGACGGTCGCGGCCGCTCATGGGATCACGGTGGTCGAGCAACGTGGCGCCCGCGCGAGCGAGTTCGCCAACCTCATCAGTCTGCAGGCCGTCGGCGAGCACGGCACCACGCGGGTGGGCGGCACGCTGCTGCTGAACGAGCCGCACATCGTCACCTTCAACGATTTCCGGATCGACCTGGTACCAGAGGGCACTTTCTTGATGAGCTGGCACGCCGACCGCCCGGGCATCATCGGCGCCATCGGGACCTTCCTCGGACAGAACAACATCAACATTGCCAGCATGCAGGTGGGCCGCGACCGCCCGCGCGGCGACGCGGTGATGATTGTTTCGGTTGATGACCCGGTCCCGGAGTCGATCCTGGCGGACATCCGCCGGATTCCCGGAATGGCTGACGTGCTTTCCGTCAGCCTCTAAGTCCCCTTGGCGACGGTTCGTCCGTTTCAGGGGATTTTCTACGACCCGCACCGCGTCGACCTGTCCCGCGTTGTCGCGCCGCCCTACGATGTCATCAGCCCCGCGGACCAGCGCCGCTATTACCAGCAGGATCCGCACAACGTGGTGCGGCTGATCGCGGGCGAAGTCCATGCCGCGGACACGCCGGAGGACAACAAGTACACGCGGGCGGCCGCCTTCTTCCGACAGTGGCTCGCGGACGGCATCCTGCACCGGGAATCGAGTCCCGGTCTCCATGTCTACCGTCACCGATTTGTCGACCCCACCGATGGCCGGCAGCGGGAGCGGCAGGGGATCCTCGGGGTGGTCGAGCTCGAACCGTTTGGACGGGGCGTCCTTCCGCACGAGCAAACGCACGCGCGCGCCAAGGCGGACCGGCTGTCGCTCACGCGCGCGGTCGTGGCCAACCTTAGCCCGGTCTTCGCGCTCTACGAGGATCCCCAATCGGCCGTTCGCCCGGTCATCGCAACGGCCGTGGCGGAGTCACCCCGCCTGTCCATCACCGGTGAAGACGGCGATCAGCACACGATTTGGTCGATCAGGGGAGCGGAGCGCTTTCATGAACTGGCAGAGGTCTTTCGCACGTCTCGGCTCTACATTGCCGATGGGCACCATCGGTACGAGACGGCACTGAATTTCCGCAACAAGCAACGTGTCGATCACCCAGAAGCGCCGCCCGACGCCGCCTTCAACTATGTGCTGATGCTGCTCGTGGATATGGCGGACCCTGGGCTGACGATCCTGCCCACGCACCGGCTGCTGCATGACTTCGAGCGCTTCGATCCCGCGCTGGTCGACAGGCTGGCCCGACGCCATCGTGTGATCCCGCGCCGCGACCGTGCGGAGCTGCTGGCGGCCATGCAAGAACCCACGGCGAGTCACCGCATCGGCATCGCGGTCACCAGCACCCGCGCCACCGTCGACATCGGCTCAGCCGATGCCGCAGATCCGGTCTCCCGCCTCGACGTGTCGGTCCTCCACCGCGAAATCTTGCAGCGAGAGCTGGGCCTGGAACCGGACGAACTGGAGTCGGAGCGCTACCTTAGCTACTCACGGGACGTCGCGACGCTGCTCGATCGCGTTGAAACCGGAGCCGGCCAGGCCGCCTTTTTGCTGCGGCCTCCCGCGGTCTCTAACGTGGTCGAGGTCGCGCGGGCGGGCCAGGTGATGCCCCAGAAATCGACGTATTTCTTTCCAAAGCCAGCCTCCGGGATCGTCTTCAACCCCCTGTCGGCCGAGATCCGGGTCTAAATGCATTTGATCGGTTGCTTTGTTTCATTTTCGTGAGCCGATTTGGCTTGCCCGGAGCCGGAGGCTTGGCTACTATGCTGGGACTGATGAGCGGAAAGCGCATCGTGATCTACATGCCAGACGCCCTCGTCGATGCGCTCAACCGGGTCACGGCTGTCTCGCCGCAGAGCCGCAGCGAGCTGATCTGCGCCGCCGTCCAGCAGTTCCTCGCCGAGGGACCTGGCCCAGCCGTCGAGTCCGCCAGCCCCGACGAAGCCTTTTTCGACCGGGTCGCGGAGATGATGCAGAGCGGCCTGCTGCAGCCGGGCGACTTTACCGATCCGGCGGTCGAGGAGCCGCGCCCCAAAAGCAAGCTCTGGATCAACTGATCGCCGGAGCTCAGCGTTTTCTCGAGGCGGCAAACCGGGTATAAGTTAATCGACAAATGCCCGTCTATGGATACCGCTGCAGCCGCGGTCACCACTTCGAGATCCAGCAGCGCATCACCGAGCCACCGCTGACGCAGTGCCCCGAGTGCGGCGCGCCGGTGACCCGCGTCTTCTACCCGGTGGGCATCATTTTCAAGGGCGGCGGATTCTACAAGACCGACTCCCGAGGCGCGAGCAGCGACGGCAGCGCCACCCCGGCGGACGGCGCCAAAACCGACACCAAGACTGATTCGGGGACGAAGGCCGGCAGCTCTAAGCCAACCGCACCGCCGCCTGCTAAAACTGAAGAGAAAACAAGTACCGAAGAAGGAGCCGCATAACGACAAAGAACATCGTCCAGGTCACCGACCAGAATTTCGAAACGACCGTCGGCGCCTCGACGCAACTTGTCCTACTCGATTTCTGGGCGACCTGGTGTGCGCCCTGCAAGATGCTGAAACCCCTGGTTGAGCAGCTCGCCGTCGAGTACGAGGGGAGGGTCGTGGTCGCCGAGCTCGACGTGGATGCGAACCCTATCACCGCCTCGAAGTTCGGCGTGCTCAGCATCCCGTCGCTGATCCTGTTCCAAGGCGGCAAGCCGGCGGAGCGGATCGTGGGCTACAAACCAAAGGCCTACCTCAAACAGAAGATCGACGCCGTCCTTTAACCTTCACCCCGCACGGGGGTGCATGGGCTCAGGTGGGCTCCACGGTCTTCAAAACCGCTGGTCGGCATCCTTGGCGATGTCGACGGACGGATCGTTCCCGTCGCGCCCCCGCCAGTTTTGAATTCGGCCAGTGAACCAGATGGGCGGTCAGTGTTACTGACCGAGGTCAGGGGAGTGGGCGACTAGGCGTTGTTGACGGCTTATCTGACGGTAAGACCTTAGAGCACGTGCACGTCGTCGAGCTCTAACGCGAGCTGCGAGCCTACGAGCCTGAGATCAAATAGGGCCGTTAAGTCGCTCCACGAGCCATTGATCGGCAGGTCGTACTCCACGATGCCGATGGCGTTAGACGAATTGGGTGTGATCCAGCGTTGGACCCAGCGGTTATGAGATGCAGGACTGGTCGAGGACTTGCGGGCGGTCCGTGGCGAAGTTACCTTGAAGACTGCACCGCTCGGATGAGGCCCAGCAAGACCGTAGCTTTCGACTACCTTCCTTAAAAGTTCGGGAGTCCAATGTGAGCGGGCCGCCACAAGACGAAATGCGTCGTCGTATCTCTCTTCAGCCAGGCGGTCGATCCACTCTTCCACCAAGCCGAGGATCTGGTCGTCTGGAGCCTCTGACGGTAGGAGGCGAGCCATGTCTAGCAAAGCCAACAACATATTCCACCCGCAGTCAATTATCCGGCGCAGCTAGCGATACACCCAGGGCAGGCTGAGTTCAGTATGTCCCTCGTCGCCGCACCGCGCCGAGTGCCGAGATTTGCCCAATCTCCTAGGGCGAGTCTTGAGTTTTTTGGAGAGCCGCGTGCGATGCGACTTGCCTCCTATCCATCAAAAGGCCGGTCGTCAGCCCGTTTAAATCGACGTTTAGAGGGATCAGGGGACGGTGGAGGGCGGTCGGGCCAAGCCCGCGAATACGACTAGTGGGGTTCAGGCGACGCCTGGCGAAGGTTAGGTGACGCTCGACGAGACGCGCCAGAGGTGTCGCAGATTAGGCGATCCACGATAGGTGGTCCTGACCAGCGACTCTTTAGTCGGCGTTTCGGGTCAGATGAATGTAGTTGCCAGTATTCACAAATGGGTCCCAAAATCGCAACGCCGAACCGGCCGCGCATGTGAAGCCGATTGCCTCGCCAGCTTTGATCTCTATCGGTAGTTCGCGGCTACTGCACCAATCGATTTTCAGGCGGATAGTGTGTATACCGGGCGTCACACTGATCTCCCTAACCTCTCCACGGCCAATTAGGCCGACGTTCTGTTCATCGATCAGAACCTGATACGCCCTCAGAAGGTCCCGCCATCCACCTTGCGGACGACGCAACCGAATTGTAGACATGCTCATGACAGATTTAACTCCAGCTTAGGGGACGGAATCCACGGAGTCGCGGCCGATAAGGCTCCGACCGTAACAGGCAGCGGCTGATGCAGTCATTGACGGCACAACTGACAGCCTAGCCGTCGGCGTTGGCGAAGGGCA
>VBFF01000180.1 GCA_005889285.1 Chloroflexota bacterium | reverse complement strand
GGGTGTCGAGCTGCTCCGCCAGCAGGCGACGATGATCGTCTCGGCGGCCAGCCAGCCGGTGCTGCTGCAGGTGGCCCAGGAGACCCAGGCCAAGGAGCTCGTCAAGCAGGTGCAGGAGATGCAGGCGCGCTTGCTTGCCGACCCCGAGGCCGCCAGGGCCCTGGAGGAACTACTGAAATATTTTCAGGAGCCGCCCGAAGAGACGAATCACTAGGCCGTCGCGGGCATCGCCGTGACGACAACCCGCTGGGTGTCGACCCAGTTGGGCCAGCAGGTGAAGAGCGTGAGCCGCACATCGTTGGTCGGCTGCAAGATCTGCACGGCGGTCGGCGGGACGATGGTCGGCTTTCCGATGACGTGGTAGACGGTAGGGGACCCGCTCGCGTCCGCAACGTCCACCTCGTCGCCCGCCTTCAGGTCCTTGATGCTGCTAAAGACACTGCCCTCGATGTCGTCATGGCCGTAGAGGACGGCGTTGCCGCTGCCAATGGGGGAGGAGAAGGCGTAATGGGTGACCGAGTAGCCCTTCGCGATCAACATGTTGCCCTTGGCGTCGACGCCGCGGTCGAAGATGGGGGCATTCTTGATGCCCAGCCGCGGAATCGAGATGTACGCCACCACCTGGTTGGGGCCGGCGCCGGTGCTGTTGGTGTTGGGGAGGAATTTCGGGTGCTGGTGGGGCGGCGCCAGCGGATCGTTGAGCGCCGGGTTCGGCTGGGTCGCCACTTCGGGCGATCCAAGGCGGACCAGGCCACTCGCCGGTAGGGCGGTTGCCATCAGCGCCAGGCCGATGGCAATCAGCAGTCCCGCTATCAAGTTTCGTCGCATCGCTCCCATCATAGTCAAGCGAAATCGGGAGCCTGTCAAGGAACGTAACAGGGCGCCGGTCAGGCCCGACGCCCTGCGTGTCGAACGGTCTGCTTAGGCGGCCTTGCGGGCGGCCTGGCGGATGTAGGCCTCGCGAACGGCCTTCGGGAACGACCAGCGCGGCTTCTTCGAAGCCGGGCGGGCCTTGAGCATGATCGACTCGCCGGTGAAGGGGTTGGTGCCTTTCCCTGCCTTGCGAGCCTTGACGTCACGCGACGCGAGCGCGCCGATCTCGGGGAAGCGCACGCGCATCCCACGGGCGCCGGCCGCGACGGCCGCCTCGAAGGCGTCCTTGACGGCCCAGCTAAGGTCCGATTTCTTGACCTTGTGACCCTTCTCGGTGAGATTCTCGTGCACCAGGCTGACGAACGTCGACGCGGTCCATTTTTGGGTTTTCGCCATCGTGTCCTCCGTCTTGTAAATCCGTTGGGCCAGAGCCCTGTCGTGGGTTGCAAACGCGCCGGCGGTCGAAAACGTGCGTTATTCCGGCGAAATTGCCAGAAAATGTGTCGTGATGCCCGCACTGCAGTTTGACGGCCGCCTCGAATCCGACCAGGGGGCCTGCTTCATCCGCGTCCCGCCGCAGACGCTGACGGCGCTGGGCCCGGGGAAGCGCGCGCCCGTGAAGGTGACCATCAACGGTTTCACCTATCGAACGACCATCGCCGTCTACGGCGGAAAGTCCTATGTGGGCGTACGGCGCGAGGTCCGCGAAGCCGCCGGCGTGGCGGCCGGCGACCCGATCACCGTGGGTCTCGAGTATGACGCCCAGGTCAGAACGGTGGACCTCCCGCAGGCGCTCCGCGTGGCGCTCGAAGCGGACCCCGCCATCGCTGCCGCGTTCGAGAAGCTCTCCCATACGCGCCAGAAGGAGTTCGTCCAGTGGGTCACCGGGGCGAAGCGGGCGGACACTCAGCGGCGGCGGATGGAGCAGGCGTTGGCGATGTTGCGCCCACGCCCAGGGCGCCGCTGACGGGTCAGGCAGCCTTGCGTTGCCGCAGAGAGTAGGCGATCCGGTTGTCGAGCAGCCACTCCTCTTCGAGCGCCAGGATACTCAGGAGCAGCTCTTCGTGGATGTCCTCGAGTTCACGGCGCCGCTTGATGCCCTCCGCATCCAGCGGCTGTGGAACGAGCGCCTCGAACTGCGAAGAGGCATCCATGGCTGAGTCACATCCTTCTAGCCTCCGTTCTAGCGCTCCAGCATTAAGGGTCGGCTGTGCGGTCGGCGGACCGTGCGATCTGCCGCAGCACTGTGCCGCGCCCGTGACGGGGTCGTTCTTACTCCGAGGGGCGCGCCGCCGCCGGTGCCTTGAGCGCCTGCTCGCGGATCACCTTCTTGTCGAACTTGCCGACGCTCGTCTTGGGGATTTCATCGACAAATCGCACTTCGTCCGGCAGCCACCATTTCGCCACCAGCGGCGTCAGGTACGCGGTGATCTCCTCCTGAGTGACCGCGCCTTTGAATTCGGGTTTAGCCACGACGTAGGCGACGGGCCGCTCCTGCCACTTCGGGTGCGGCACGCCGATGACGGCCGCCTCCAGCACCTT
>VBFF01000006.1 GCA_005889285.1 Chloroflexota bacterium | reverse complement strand
GTTACTCCTCTCCTTTGTCGGAGTCGGGATCTTTGTGCGACGGTCGCCGCGCGAAGCCACCGAACGGCTCGGCCTGCTCCCGCCTCGACAGAGGCGATGGTGGCTGGTGGCGGTGGTAGGCATCTTTGCCTTCCTGGCGATCGCCTACGGCATCGAGCGGGTGGCGGACACGCTGAGCCCGTCGAGCCAGCAACAGGTCACCAACGCCACGAATGTGCTGTTCAGCCACTTCAACAACCCACTGGGCGTCATCTTGCTCGGCTTGATGCCGGCCGTCGTGGAAGAGACCCTGTTTCGTGGCGCCCTGGTACCTCGCCTCGGCGTGTTGGTTACGGCCGTGCTCTTCGCCGCACTCCACACCCAGTACGCCGTCACCTTCGCCACCCTCGAGGTTTTCGTGCTGGGCATCGGCCTCGGCTTATTGCGCGTTCGCTCCGGCAGCACGCTGCCCTGCATGGTGACGCACGCCGGCTACAACATCGCGGTCGGCCTCTTGGGCTTCCTGGCGAAATAGTTATGCACAGGCATTCCACCTGTGCAAACGTGCGTTTGATCCTGGCGACCGTATAATCCGGGCAGCGCCGTCCCCCGTTGCAGCCAGCAAATTGCCAAGAGTCTACGCAGTCGTCAACCAAAAGGGCGGAGTCGGCAAGACCACGACCGCCATCAACGTGGCCGCCAACCTTCCGCAGCTCGGCCTCAGCGGGTTGATCGTCGACATGGACCCGCAAGGCAATACCACCAGCGGGCTCGGCATCATCCGCAGCGAGCTCAGCAGTAGTATCTACAACGTCATCGTGGATGCCGATGACATCAACGAGGTGATCCGTCCGACCGCGGTGCCGGGCCTCGACATCCTCCCATCACATATCTCCCTGGCGGGCGCGGAGATCGAGCTGATCAACCTACCCCGGCGCGAACGCCGCCTGCTCTACGCCCTCGACGCGCTCCGCGTCGCCTACGACTACATCATCATCGACTGCCCGCCTTCGCTGGGCTTGCTCACTATCAACTCGCTGGTGGCCGCCGAGTACATGCTGATCCCGATCCAGTGCGAGTATTACGCGCTCGAAGGCCTGGGCGCGCTGACCCACACCACGCAGCTCATTCAACGCGAGCTCAACCCGCGGCTGAAGATCGGCGGCATCGTCCTGACGCTTTTCGATCCTCGCTTGACGCTGGCGCTCCAGGTTGCGGAGCAGGTCCGCGCACGCTATCCGGAGAAGACGTTCCATACCGTCATCCCGCGCAACGTGCGCCTCAGCGAGGCGCCCAGTCATGGGATGCCGATCACGCAATATGACCCGACCTCACGCGGCGCCGTCGCCTACCAGGAACTCACCAAGGAGTTGATCGCCAGATGAACAAACGACGTGGTTTGGGTCGGGGCCTCGAGGCCTTGATTCCTTCGGGGGAGTACGTCGAGGAGCTGAGCGACAACCGTGCGCGACGCCGCTTCGCTCTGCAAATCGCTATCGCCGAGATCAAGCCCAACCCTGAACAGCCGCGCCGCTCTTTCGATCCGGTGTCCTTGCAGGAACTCGCCGACTCGATCCGAATCCACGGCATCCTGCAGCCGCTGCTGGTTCGCGAGGGACTTGCCGGCTACGAGCTGATCGCGGGCGAACGGCGGCTCCGGGCCGCGGAGATCGCCGGCCTCGAGGAGGTGCCGGTCATCGTGCACCCCGGCAGTGGCGGACGCCTCGAGGAGCGCTTGGAGCTGGCGCTGGTCGAGAACCTGCAGCGCACCGACCTCAACGCTATCGAAGAGGCGCGCGCCATTCAGCGCCTGTTGCGCGATTTCGGTCTGACCCAGGAAGCCCTTGCCGAGCGGATCGGAAAGAATCGGGTGACGATCGCCCAGAGCGTCCGTCTCCTCGGTTTGCCAGAGCCTGCCATCAAGGCGATCGAAAGCGGCGCGATCACGGCCGGCCACGGGAGTGCCCTCCTCGGCCTGGCGACCGCGGCCCAGCAACTGGACGGGCTCGAACGCGTGATCAAAGAACGGTGGAGCGTGCGTCAGACCGAGGAGTGGGCCCGCGCCCGCGCGACCGAGGCGGGGACCCGGCAGCCGCGCCGGCGGTTGGCCGCGACGGATCCGGAGACCCGCGCGGTCGAGGAGGAGTTCCGTCGGGCACTGGGGACGAAGGTCGTTCTCACCAAACTCAAGCAGGGCGGACGGTTGACCATCGAGTTCTACAGCAACGAGGAGCTCGAGGCGCTTCGGCGCCGTCTAATCCGATAGCGGTTGCACGTGGAACCCCTACTCGCGGATCCAGCGATCCGCGGTGCGGTCGTACTCGTGCAGCTCGCTCGGTTGGAAGAAGAGGGCGATTTCCGTTTCAGCGCGACCGGGCGAGTCCGATCCGTGGATCAGGTTCATGCCGAGGTCGAGTGCGAGGTCGCCGCGAATCGTCCCCGGCGCGGCTTTCAGGGGATCCGTTGCGCCCATCAGCCCGCGCACGACGCTGACCGCCTCGCGCCCTTCCCAGATCATCGCCACCACCGGGCCCGAGGTGATGAACGCGATCAAGCCGTCGTAGAAGGGCTTGCTCTGGTGCTCCGCGTAGTGTCGGGCCGCCACGTCTTTGGTGATCCGCATCATCTTGAGGCCGACCAGCTTCAGACCGCGACGCTCTAGCCGCGCGACGATGGCCCCGGCCAGCCCTCGCTGAACGCCGTCGGGCTTGACCAAAACTAGCGTGCGCTGCATCGTTATCGGCCCGCGGCGAGAGTCGGCTTGGCACCGAGGAACCCGACCTGGCCGAGCGGCCAGATGCGGATTTCGGCCTTGCCAAGGATCGCGTCCAAGTCGACGGGTCCGAAGCTGCGCGAGTCGCTCGAATGGTTGCGGTTGTCCCCCAGCACGAAGTACTGATTCGGCGGGATCAGCTGGTCCTGCCCCGAAGCAGGCCAGTTGTTGTTGTAGGTCCATCGCTCCGGAAGGTAGGGTTCGTTCAGTACCTGTCCGTTGATGTAGACGACGCTGTTGGTGATGTGCACCCGCTCACCCGGCAGGGCGATGATGCGCTTGATGAAGTCGCGACTGGCTTCGTCGGGCGGCTTGAACACGATGATGTCGCCTCGCTGCGGTTGGTGGAGTTTGTAAGAAATCTTCGATGCCACCAGCAGGTCGTTGTCGTGCAGCGTCGCGTACATACTCGAGCCCAACACATGGACGGTCTGCACGGCGTACTGGATCACCACGTACAGAACGAGCGCAAGGAACACAATCTCGAGCGTGTCCCTGAGAAAAGACTTCTGGCGCGCTGGTTGCTGGGGCGCCGGCGGTTGCGCCATGTGCGGCTGCGCCATCCTTTAGCTGTTCAACTTCATCCGAGGGCGATTCATTCTATCGCTCAGGCGATCTGCTTGAGGAAGGGCGCGTCGCTGCGGAAGGGGCCGATCACCGCGAGCTGCAGCGCCTGGCTGAAGAGCTCGTTGGCGATCCGCATCAGGTCGTCTGCGGTGACCGCATCGATCTCCGCCATGTTCTCATCGACCCCCTCGATTCGGCCGGTGAGGGCTTCCTGTCCGCCGTACCAGGTCGCTACGGAGTTGGTGCTCTCCATCTGCAGCAGCAACCGGCCCTTGTAGAACTCCTTGGCTTTCGTCAGCTCAGCGCTCGGCACTGGCTCCTTGCAGAGCCGTCGCAGCTGGCCGACGATAGCGCCCACCGCGCGCGCGGCCTGGCGAGGCTCGGTTCCCGCGTAGATGCCGAGCACCCCGGTGTCGAACATCTTGTTGACGTAGGAGTGCACGTCGTACGCCAGCCCCAGCTTCTCGCGAACTTCGAGGAACAGGCGGGAGCTCATGCCCTCGCCCAGCACGCAGTTGAGGATGTCGATCACGTGACGATCGCGATCCATGTAGGAGGGCGCGTGCACCCCGACGCAGACGTGCGCCTGCTCCGTCTTCTTCGATTTCAGCAGGACGGTTGGCTTCAGGCCATTGCCGACCGAGGGCAAGAACGATGGCGGTACGGCGCCGTTGCCGCGCACCTTGAGATACGGTTGGACGAGGCCGATCGCCTCGTCGTGGGTCACCGGGCCCGCTATGGTCACGACCAGGTTGCGCAGCAGGTAGTGCTCTTCGAGGTAGCGAAGCAGGTCGTCGCGCGACAGGGCCCGAACGGATGACTCGGTCCCCCCCACGTCGCGGCCGAGCGGATGATCCGGCCAGCTGATCTGCTCGAACAGGCTGTGGACGTACTCCTGCGGCGAGTCCTGATACATCCGCAGCTCCTCGAGGACCACGAGCCGCTCCTTCTCCAACTCAGCGGAATCGAGCAACGGCTGGAAGAGCATGTCTCCGAGGACATCGATGGCTAGCTTCGCTTTGGTCTTGGGCACACGCGCCCAGTACATCGTGAGCTCCTTGTCCGTCGCGGCGTTGAGGACGCCGCCCACGCCCTCGATCGCCTCCGCGATCTCCTTGGCACCGCCGTAACGGGCTGAGCCTTTGAAGAACATGTGTTCGAGGAAGTGGCTGCTCCCGGCCTCTTTGTCAGACTCATAGCGGGAGCCGACCTTGAACATGATCGCCATCGTGACCGAGGGCCGGTCGGCCAGCTCGGTCGAGACGACTCTGGCCCCGGTCGGCAAGGTGGACAGCCGATAAGGAGGACGGGCCTGGGGCACGGTCTGAGTATATCGTAGGGGTGCCGCGACATCCTCACATTTCGACACCCGTTCCACACACATGATGGGCGGTGTAGTGTCTGATAATAGGGAAGCGTGAAAGAGCGTTTGGAATTCGGCGACCGTCTGAATCGCCTCATCGCGCGCGTCGAGGCCTGGAATTATGCGGATTCAGATGCGGGTGCCGGGTTGCCCGTAGAGGTGGCGCGCGAGCTGAAGGCCCTCGCCGCGGCAACCGCCTCCCCGGGGCTCAAACAGGGCCTCGTGCGGGCTCAGGACGCGCTTGACGACGGGTTATCGGCCGAGGCGGTCGCAGCGGCCCTGTATCGGGTCCGCGCCGAGCTCGACGCCGGCGGCGCTCAGGGCGTCTCGCCCCCGCCGCCGCCCTCGCCTTCGCGGTAACCGGGCCGGCGCTCGCCAAAGCGCGGCCGGTCGCCAAAGCGCGGCCGGTCGCCGTAACGAGGCCGGTCACCGTAGCCCGAACCCTGGCGGGTCAGTGGCGGCGAGGGGGCCGGTACCGGACGCTCCGTCGGGCGCCGGGCCGCGGTGACACCGTCAGGAAGGATCGCGACCCGCCGGTTTGGCTCCTCACCCTGACTCTCGGTACGGATGCCAGGTTCTTTCTCGAGGGTGATGTGAACGATGCGCCGCTCGTACGACTGCATCGGATCCATCATCACGCGCTCGCCGGTGCGCCGCACACGATCGGCCAGGCGCAGAGCCATCTCCTTGACGGTCTCCTCGCGCCGATTGCGGTAGTGCTCGACGTCGACGACCAGCCGGCGCCGGTCGACGCGGCCCTCGTTGAGGATCAGATTGACAACTGTCTGGAATGCGCGAAGCGTCTCGCCCCGCCAGCCGATCAGCAACCCGAGGTTATCGCCGGCAACGTCGATCATCACCGGGTCGTCAGCTTTCTTGATGAATACCTGCGCCGTGATCCCCATCTTGTAGAGAAGCTCGGCCACCACCTGGCGGGCCTTGACGGCGTACGTTTCCCGCTGCGTAACCCGAACCCGAACCTCCCCCGAGGATTCCTCCAGCACCTCGATGTCGACATTCTCGCGCGCTTCGTCGAGGTCTTCGAGGGCCTGCTCCACGGCCTCGTCGACGGTCTTTCCGGTGATTTCGACGCTGTTGCTGTTGGTGCTGCTGCTCATGCGGCTTTCCCCCTGCGTAGGCCCGGCGGTAAGGAAAGCGATCCCCAACCGGTAATGAAGTATTGCTGACCGATGCTGAACAAGTTGCTAACCACCCAGTAAAGCGCGAGGGCGGTCTGGAAGTTGATCGAGATGAATCCGATGAAGACCGGCATGATCAGCGTCATGTTCTGCGTCATCGCCGCCTGGGTCGGGTCCTGAACCTGACCGGGCTGGGTCATCATCTTGGTCTGCACGAAGGTCGTGAGGCCGGCCAGGATCGGCAGCAGGATCGCCAGTGCCACGAACTGCCCGGGCTGCAAGGCGGTCTTGTCAAGAACGATCCCCAGGAAATGGAAGTCATGGATGTGGAGCGTCTGGTGAGCGTCGCGAATAACGTAGAAGAGGGCGATCAGGATTGGGGATTGGATCAGCGCCGGCAGGCAGCCACTCATCTGCGCCAGCGGGTTGATGTTGTGCTCTTTGTAGAGCGCCATCGTTTCCTGGTTGAGGCGCTGAGGATCCTTTTTGTACTTCTTACGCAACGCGGACAGCTGCGGCGCGATCCGGCGCTGCTCCGCCTGCACGCGCCGCGAGGTCGTCAGCTGATACTGGAAGATGGGCGAGATGATCAGCTTGATGAAGATGGTGAGGAGCACGATTGCGACACCGAAGGGACCGATGGCTTCCGCTACCGGGTTTCCGCTGAGGAGCGACATTAACCAGCCCAGAACGCTGTGAATGGGCCAGTAGATGACTGTCAGCCAGATGACCCAAATGGGGTGCCAGATCTCTCCGATGAAGCGACTGAAATCGCTCATGGCACCGGGTCCCAGCCGCCGGCATGGAAGGGGTGGCAGCGCGCGATCCGGCGGAACGCCATGCCCCAGCCACGCCACCAGCCATAGCGCTGGATGGCCTCGTAGCCGTACTGCGAGCAGGTGGGCATGTAACGGCAGCTCGACACCAGGCCAAAGAGGGGACCGAGCGTGACTCGGTAGACGCGGATCAACGCCAGCGATGCCGCCGTCATGACCCCCACCCCTTCGCCCACAGCATTTCCATCTCCTGGCGCAAGCGCGCAAATTCCGCGTCGACAGCACGAGCTCGTGCCACGATTACAACGTCACGGCCGCCTTCTGCCCGCGTCAACAACGGCCTCACCAGTTCGCGCAGGCGCCGCTTGACTCGATTTCGGACCACAGCGTTGCCGAGTTTCCGACTGACCGCCAGGCCGACCCGGGGACGGCCAAGCTCATTATCGCTTACGAATAGGGCGAGGTACTCGGACGCCGCCCGGCGGCCTGACCGGAGGGTGCGGTCGAAGTCGGCCGACCGGAGCAGCCGAGACCGCCGTTTCACGGGCGGGGGAGGCCAGAGGCTACCGGTAGCGCCGGCTGGACGTCGGCGTCAGGCGGCGACGTCCCTTCAAACGGCGTGCCTTGATGACCTTGACGCCGCCCGTCGTCGACATACGGGCGCGGAAGCCATGGACCTTGACCCGCTGGCGCTTCTTTGGCTGGTGGGTACGCTTCATGCAGACCTCAACGTTTTTCGGGGGCTAACCATACCATGCGGGGTGGTGCGCTTCGTACGTAGTTTCGGATTGCGCCGGTGGAAACCGTTTGCTATTATTCCGCTGCCCTGGAGAGCTACGGCAAATAGCCATCAACAACTTATACACATGAGGCTGGGGAGACCTCGATAGACTTCTCCACTGTTGTGGGAAGCTTGTGCATAAGTTCCGTCCTGCAAACGCCGTCCCTGGGCCTCGTTTCCGACTTCGCGGCCTGACGCGCAGCCCCGGCTCTGCTCTCCACTGAAGTCGTGGTGTGCGTCGTGTTGCGTGGAGGAGCCGATGAACGGAGAACAGATTTGGCAGGCGGCGCAGGAGGAACTTCGGTTCCAGCTCAGTAAGCCAAGCTACGAGACCTGGCTGAAGAATGCCTCATTGGTCGGTCGCGAGAAGAATGCATTCAAGATCGGCGTGCCGACCAAGCTCGCCAAAGACTGGCTCGAGGACCGTTACTCGGCGATGATCAAAGAGACGCTGTCGGCGATCGTCTCGGGCGACGTCAGCGTCGCCTTCGAGGTGATCCCCGGTCAGACGGAGGCGGCCGCAGGCCGGTCGGCGGTGGCGGTCGCCGAAGAGCCGCCGCCCGAAGCCGAGGAGCCGGTTCTCCACGAGGTATCCCAGCTCAACCCGAAATTCCAGTTCCAGCATTTCGTGGTCGGCAACAACTCGCGCTTCGCGCACGCCGCTTGCCGGGCGGTGGCGGAAACCCCGGCCAAGGCCTACAACCCGCTCTTCCTCTATGGCGGTGTCGGTTTGGGCAAGACGCACCTGATGCACGCCATCGGCCACGCCGTTTTGGAAAAGCACGCCCGCCGGCGGGTCGCCTATGTGACGAGCGAGAAGTTCATGAACGAGATGATCTCCTCCATCCAGGAGGGTCGAATGAACGATTTCCGGACCCGCTACCGGACGGTCGATGTGCTGCTCGTCGACGACATCCAGTTTCTCGCCGGTACCACACCTTCAACTCCCTCCATGAGCTCAACAAGCAGATCGTGATCTCCTCCGACCGACCCCCAAAAGAGATCCCCACGCTCGAGGACCGGCTGCGCTCGCGATTTCAGTGGGGTCTGATCGCGGACATCCAGGCGGCCGACTTCGAAACCCGCGTAGCCATCCTCAAATCGAAGGTCGGCCCCTATGCGCGGCTCGTGCCGGAGGATGTGCTCTCTTTCATCGCGCATAAGATCCAGAGGAACATCCGCGAGCTCGAGGGGGCGCTGATCCGGGTGATCGCCCACGCCTCGCTCAACCGCAGCGCGGTCAATGTCGAGATGGCAGCGAAACTGCTGCAGGACGTCATCCCCTCGACAGAGACCCGCACCCTCTCGATCGACACCATCTCCCGGACGGTAGCAAGCTTCTACCACATCAGCCTGGAGGAGATGAAAGGGAAGCGCCGCGACAAGCACATCGTCTTCCCGCGACAGGTGGCAATGTTCTTGATCCGCGAGGAAACGGCATCCTCCCTGCCGGCCATCGGGCAGGCATTCGGCGGACGGGACCACACGACCGTCCTCCATTCCTACGAGAAAATCAATACCGATTCCAAAGAAGACCAGCGCCTCCAGGCCGACCTTCGGAAACTCCGTGAAATTCTTTATTCGCATTGAGCCTGTGGAATAGCGCCGCAAGGGACGTGGACACTGTTGCAATCAGGCTGGCTTGGGGATACCCACGCCGGGAACGCACAGTTTTTGAACGCTATAATTGGCCCGATTTGAACGCGAGAAAGGGGTTTTTCCCTGTTATGCACCGCACTACGACTACGTCTCTTCTTTCAATTAGCTCGTCTCATTAGAGGGGTCGTGTAGACCAGGAGCATCATGAAGGTCACTGTCACCGCCGGAAACCTCGGGCAGGGATTGCAGGTTGTTTCCCGCGCCGTCTCTTCGCGGACCACGCTACCCATCCTCAACAATGTTCTGCTGCAGACCGCCGACACCGGGCTGCAACTGACCGCGACCAACCTGGAGATCGGTATCCGGCAGGTCATCCCGGCCGAGGTCCAGGAAGAAGGTGGGATCACCGTACCGGCGCGGCTGCTGACAGACTTCGTGACCTCGCACCCCGACGAACCGCTGTCGATGGCGCTGGATAAGAAGACGCAATCGCTGGCGGTCAAGAGCAACCGGTTCGACGCCACCATCCGTGGAATCGACCCGGCGGATTTCCCGCCCGTCCCCTCCGGCGTCGATGGTCGCAAGGTCAAAGTCGACCAGGCCGACCTCAAAGATGCGATCGAACAGACGGTGATCGCTGCCTCCAGCGATGAGGGCCGACCGGTACTGACCGGCGTCTACGTCCATCTCAACGAGGGCAAAGCAACCTTCGCCGCCACCGACGGGCACCGGTTGGCCGTGAAAACCCTCGCGGTCCAGGCGGAACCGGGTGAGGGCGAGACCATCGTCATCCCGGCGCGCGCCCTGAGCGAGCTCAGCCGTATCCTCAAGACAGGCGACGATGGAGTCGAGGTCACCGTCGGCGCGCAGAAGAACCAGGTGTTCTTCAAGACGCGCGAGGTGGAGTTGATGAGCCGGCTGATCGAGGGGACCTATCCCAACTACCAGCAGGTCATTCCCGGGCAGAGCACGACGACCATCACCAGCAAGACACAGGACCTGCTCTTCACGACCAAGATGGTGTCGTTGTTTTCCAAGGATGCCGCTAACGTCGTGAAATTCAAGGCTGAGGGTGGCAAACTGACCCTGACGGCCAACACCAGCGAGGTGGGGCAGAATGTCGCCGGCGTTGAGGCGAAGATCGATGGCCAGGACCTCCAGGTCGCGTTCAACTCCAAGTACCTTCTCGATGTGCTGGCCATCATTGGCAGCGAAGAGGTGACCCTGGGCTTCACCGGCCCCCTGAATCCTGGCCTGATCAAGCCGGTGGGGAAGGACAACTACCTCTACATCATCATGCCGGTCAGAGTGGCGATGTAGTCAGCGCGCAGATCGCGTGTTCCTGGCTAACGTCTCCCTGTTCGACTTTCGCAATTACATGGAACTGGACCTGGCGCTCGAACGTTCCGCCACGGTCTTCTTCGGCGGCAACGCGCAGGGGAAGACCAACCTGCTCGAGGCTGTGGCGCTCGCGGCTCTGACCCGCTCCCCACGCACGCAGCAAGCGGCCGAGCTGGTGCGATTCGGCCAGGCCGCCGCCCGCGTCACCTGCGGCGTGCAGACCGACACCGGCCTCAAGGAGCTGGAGGTCCGCATCAATCTCAGCCCGGTCGCTGCCGGCTCACGAGCGTCGCGGAAGTTCACGGTCAACGGGATCCCACGTCGCTCGAGCGACGTGATCGGGTCGCTTCGGGTCGTGCTCTTCTGGCCTGACGACCTGCAACTGGTCAAGGGTCCGGGCGAGGGCCGGCGACGCTTTCTCAACACGCTGCTCTCCCAGATCGATCGTGATCACGCGCGGGAGTTGAATCGGTACTCGCACCTGCTGACGCAGCGCAACGCCCTGCTGCGGGCGATCCGGGAAGCCCGTCAACCGGTCGACGGGCTCGACGTTTGGACGACGGCCGTCGCGGAATCCGGAGCGGCCATTATGGTTGAACGGCAGCGCCGCCTGCTCGAGCTGCAACCCATCGCAGCCGCCTTTCACCGCGAGCTCAGCGACGACCGCGAGCGGCTCGAGCTCCGCTACCGGCCTGCCGGTGCCCGAATCGGCGAGGCGCCCTTGGAGCTCGTCGTGGAACAGCTCAAGGCCGCCATGCGCGAGGCGCGCGACGAGGAGATCGGGCGTGGACAGACAGCTGTCGGACCGCAGCGCGACGATGTCGAGGTGTGGCTCGACGACCACGAAGCGAGGCTCTATGCCAGCCAGGGGCAGCAGCGCAGCGCCGTGTTGAGCCTGAAGCTGGCGGAACTGCACTATCTCGCCGAGGTGACCGGCGAGCAGCCGGTGCTTCTCCTCGATGATGTGATGTCCGAGCTCGACCCGGCGCGCCGCGAGCGCCTGCTGGCCGCGCTCGAGCCAGGGCCCCAGGCGCTGATCACCGCGGCCGACCTCAACGACCTGCCGAAGAGCATCCTGGAGCGCGCCGCGGTCTTCCGCGTCGAGCAGGGTGGGATCCATGCGTAGCATCGGAGCCGCGCTTCCCAAAACGCTGACGTCGCTCGGCATTACGCGCCGGACGCGCGAGGCGCAGGCGCTCTGGCTGTGGCCGCAGGTGGTTGGTGAGCACCTGGCCAGCGAGACCAAGGCGCTCAAGCTGGCCGGCGGCACGCTGCTGGTGACGGCCAGCAGTCCGGCGCTCGCGCACCAGTTGCATCTCGAGCGAAGCATGCTGATCGACCGGCTCAACGAGCGAATCGGTGTGCCGGCGGTGCGTGAGATCCGCTTCCGGCAGTCCTCCGGATGATCGCGAGCACCGCCGCCCTCACGCAGGCGCAGCGAGCCGCGGTGGACCACGCCGGAGGACCACTACTGATCGTGGCGGGCGCGGGCACCGGGAAGACGCGGGTGCTGGTCGAACGTTACCGCCGACTGCGGCAGGACGGCGTGCCGGCCGAACAGATCCTGCTCCTGACCTTCACGGAGAAGGCGGCGCGCGAGGTGCTGGACCGGGTCGAGCAGGAGGACTACCTCCCCGCCGGCGAGCGATTCGTCCTCACCTACCACGCCTTCGCCCAGCGATTTCTCCAGGAAGAGGGCTGGCTGTGCGGCATCCCCAAGGGGTTTCGCATCGTGTCCGAGGTGCGCAAGTGGGAGCTCATGCGCGACGTCCTGCTGGCGCTACGGCCGCCCCACCTCTTCCATGCCCAGCGGCCCTACGAGCGCATCGGGGAGCTGCTCAAGCTGGTCGAACGCGCAAAGCAGGAGTTGGTCTCTCCGGTGGAATTCCGTGCGTGGGCCGAGGCCAACGCGATCGCCGATGATCCGGTGCTGGCCGCCCAACGACAAGCCGCGCTCGTCTACGGCGAATACCAGGAGCGGCTGCTGGCTGAGGAGCGCCTCGACTTCGACGACACCATTTATTTCAGCGTGCAACTCCTGACGCAGGAACCATCGGTGGCCGCCCGCCAGTCGCGGCGCTTCACCCATCTCATGGTCGATGAGTTCCAGGACACCAACTTCGCCCAGAGCCGCCTGCTCGAGTTGCTCGCCGGAACGGAGCGCAATCTATGCGTTGTCGGTGACGACGACCAGAGCATCTACAAGTTTCGTGGCGCGTCGGTGGCCAACCTGCGGCGGTTCCACGCCGTGTTTCCCGATGCCGCCGTCATCCGCCTCGAGGAGAACTACCGCAGCCGCGGCCCCATCCTGCGTGCCGCCGGTCGGTTGATCAGCGATGACCCGGACCGCCTGGAAAAGCGGCTGATCGCGACCCGCGGCGAGGGCCGCGCGGTCAGCGTGCTGACGGCGACCAACGTCACCGAGGAAGCCGACGCCGTCGCCATTCTGGTCAAGACCGCCACCGACGAAGGACGGCACCGCCCCAACGCGATCGCCATTCTGCTGCACGCCAACGCGCATTTGCACAACTTCGCGCGCGCGCTCCAGCGCCAGGGCGTCGCCTACCAGGTCAGCGGCGGCCGCGGCTTCTATCAACAACCCGAGATCAAGGATTGCCTCGCCTACCTGCGCGCGGTCGACAGCCCGGACGACTCCGTCTGCCTGATGCGCCTGCTGAGCTTGCCACGCTATGCCACGGACTCCGTGCA
>VBFF01000005.1 GCA_005889285.1 Chloroflexota bacterium | reverse complement strand
GCGCGCCGTCTCACCGATGACCTGCGGCGGTTCAACGGCCTGGCGCTTCGCCTCGGCGTCGACGATCTCTTCTATGAGGTGATGGAGCAGACCCATTACCTCGACCTGGAGCGGTTTCTCGGACCGATCGAGCGTTTACAGGTCAGCGCCAATGTTCAGAAGCTCGCGGAGCTGATTGCGGCGTACTGCGACGAGCATCCCGATCACCATCTCTCGGCCTACCTCAAGCACCTCAACGCCACCGAGGCCGCGCAGGCGGACGAGGAGATCGCGCCATTGGATGAGACGGTGAACGCCGTCCACCTCATGACGGTGCACCAGGCGAAGGGGTTGGAGTTCGGCCTCGTGATCATCCCGCACCTGGTCGAGGGCCGGTTTCCGGCGAGCCGACGCGGCGAGGGACTGACGCTTCCGAACGAGCTCTTGAAGG
>VBFF01000190.1:3221-5530 GCA_005889285.1 Chloroflexota bacterium | reverse complement strand
CCAACCTGCTCAACGTGCCCGAGTACCTCATCTACCTCGGCCAGCACCAGTTCCTCCCGTGATCGGAGAGCGAGCCGAGACCAGGGCGCTCCAAGCCCTGGACACCGACGGCTGCATCAAGCTGGCGCAGGACCTCGTCCGCGTCCCGTCGGTGACGGGCAACGAGCGCGCCGTGCAGGACCTCGTCGCCCTGACGCTCGAGGAGGCCGGCCTCGAGGTCGACCGCTTCGAGGCCGACGTGAGCCGGCTCAAGGCCCATCCGCGCTTTCCCGGAATGGAGGTGGAGCGCACCGAGGCCGTGCTGGTGGCCGGCCTGCTCGGTCAGACGGGGGAGCGCTCGCTGATCCTCAACGGTCATGTCGATGTGGTCCCCGTCGGCGACCGCCAGGCCTGGCATGCCTCCCCCTGGTCGGCCCACATTCAGGCCGGGCGTCTGTACGGCCGCGGCGCGTGCGACATGAAGGCGGGTCTCGCGGTCGGCATCAGCGCTGCGGCGGCCCTGAAGAAGAGCGGGCTGCCGCTGCGCGGTCGCCTGATCGTGCAAAGTGTGGTCGGCGAGGAGGACGGTGGCATCGGCACCTTTGCCATGGCAGATCGTGGCTACCGGGCGGACGCCGCGTACGTGCTGGAACCGACGCGGCTGCGGCTGATCCCTGCCCAGGCTGGCGCACTCTCCTTCCGACTTCGGATCAGCGGCCGCTCCGCCCATGCCTCAGTTCGCTACGAGGGCGTCAGCGCCATCGAGAAGTTCGAACTCGTCGAGGCGCGGCTGCGCCAGCTGGAGCTCGCGCTCAATCAGCACGGCCATCCGCTGTTCCGGGAATACCCGATTGCCTACGCGCTCAACATCGGACGGGTTCGGTCGGGTTCGTGGTCCTCGAGCGTGCCGGACGAGCTGGAGTGCGAAGGTCGCGTAGGCGTTCCTGTGGGCATGGCTTCCGCCGAGGTGCGCCGTCAGTTCGCGGCGGCGCTCGCCGATGCCGCGCAGCGCGACCCCTGGCTGCATGAGCATCCGCCACAGCTCGAGTGGTACGGCGGGCAGTTCGATGCGGTCGAGGTTGATCCGGATCTTCCGGCGTTCGCGGCGCTCCGAGCGGCGCACGCGCAGGAGTTCGACGTCCCGCCGGAGCTCCTGGGCGCGCCTTACGGATCCGACATGCGCTTGCTGGTGCACGAAGCCGAGACGCCGGCGATCCTCTATGGTCCCGGCGACATCCGCCAGGCGCACGCGACCGACGAATGGATCGCCGTGGACGAAATCGTGCAGGCGGCCCGGGTCGTTACCGCAGCGGCAGCCCGATATCTCGCGGCCTGACCTCGACCCCGGCGCCGCCCAAAAGGCCGCCCATCCAGGAGCGCGCCAGCGAAAACGCGAGGCGACGCGCCATCGACTCCCCGGTATCTCCTCCTTCGAGGCGTACCTTGCGCGCCAGGTCAAGCACGTCGCCGCGCTCGGGCGCATGCAGCCGCTCGAGCTCCGCCCCTAGCGCATCGAGCGCGTCGCCCTTACTCAGCACGCGGAGCACATCCAGCGCCAGCACGCTCGTCGTCCCTTCCCAGATCGGTAGCACCTGGGCATCGCGAAGCAGGCGCGGCAATCCCGTGTCCTCCATGTAGCCCTGACCGCCGAAGCACTCGATCGCCTCGGACGCGACCGCCACGGCTTGCTTGGCGGTATACAGCTTCGCCAGCGCGATGCCGACTCGAAACAGTGCCAACTCGGCGGCATCGGCCGCGGACACCTCGATGCGACCCAGCAGCTGGGCCATTCGCATCGTGAGATACAGAGCGCCATCCGCCTCGGCGGCCATCTGGCCCAGCACCTCACGATGCAGCGGGTGCGCCTCGAGTTTTCGGCCGAAGGCCTCCCGTTGGCCGGCGTACGCGCTCGCCAGCATGACGGCCCGGCGCATGATCCCAGCGGCGGTGATGGCATTGTGCAACCGGGTGATGTTGAGCATGGCCGTCATCTGCGCGAAGCCTCGCTCCGCCGCGCCGACCAGCTCAGCGTGCGCCCCCTCCAGGGTGACCTCACCGGTTGCCATCGCGCGAGTGCCAAGCTTGTCCTTCAGCCGATCGATGCGATAGCGATTGCGGCTACCGTCCGGGCCGTCACGGCGGACCAGGAAGAGGGCCAGCCCGCGCGTCCCAGGCGCCGCGCCTTCCGGTCGAGCCAGGGCCAGCGCGACCTCGCACCCAATGTTGGAGCAGAAGAACTTCTGCCCGAAGAGGCGCCAGCGATCGCCATCACGTTTGGCGACGACGGCGTTTTGCCCGACGTCGGAACCGCCCTGTCGTTCGGTCATCCA
>VBFF01000190.1:0-3206 GCA_005889285.1 Chloroflexota bacterium | reverse complement strand
AATGCTCGAGCACATCACGCGCCTGGCCGACGCCGCCGGCATCCCTCAGCACGCGGGCAGCGCCATCGGTCATCGCGACCGGACATAGATAGGTTGCGGTCGACGGGGCAAATAGGTAACAGAGGGCGGCCTGCACCAGCCGGGTCTCGGCGCCACAGCGCGCGAGCGTCTCGCGCTCGTAGGGCAATGCGACCAGCCCCGATCGAGCTGCCTGCGCCGCGAGCTGACGCCAGGCCTGTGGGTAGATGACCTCATCGACGCGATCACCCCAAGCGTCAAACTGCCGCAAGACCGCCGGATCCCGTTCGCAGGCATCGCCCCACGCTTGCAGCTCGTCGCCGGCCGCGCGACCCATTTCGGTCAGCGCCGGCTGCGCCCAGGCGATGGTTTCCGGCCGCAGCCACGACCCGAGCAGTGCGGCCAGCGTAGGATCGCCGAGCATTGTGTTCTCCGGAAGGAGCCTGGACATTGAACCGTCTGGACTGCCCATTCACGGCGAGGATACACTCGTCGAAATGACGCCTCCGGTCTTCGGTGCCTCCGTTCGTCGCGTCGAAGACCCGCATTTGATTCGAGGCGCGGGACATTACGTCGATGACATCCAGCCGTCCGGGTGCCTCCACGCCGTCTTCCTGCGAAGCCATCTCGCCCACGCGACGATCACGCGACTCGACCTCGATGCGGCAGCGCAGGCCCCTGGCGTTATCGCCGTCTGGTCGGCGGCCGATCTTGAAGACCTGAAGCCGTTGGAGATCGAGGCACCGGTGGACGACACGCCGCTGCCGGAACGGCGGGTGCTCGCCGTCGGCCGCGTCCGCTACGTGGGAGAAGCGGTCGCCATGCTGGTTGCCGAGTCGCGCGAGCTGGCGAATGATGCCCTGGAGCTGATCGAGCTCGAGATGGATCCGCTGGCTGTGGTCATCGACATGGAGCGAGCCCTGGCCGAGGATGCCGCTCTCCTCTATCCCAAGTTCGGCACCAACCTCGCCTTCAGGAAGGAGTCCAAGCACGGCCAGGTAAAGCGGGCATTCGACCGCGCTGCCGTGATCGTCAAGGAGCGGCTGATCAACCAGCGCCTGATACCAAGTGCACTCGAGCCGCGCGGTGCGCTCGCCTGGCTCGACAACGGGCGCCTCACGATCGAACTCTCATCCCAGTCGGCATACGGGGTTCGCGAAGCTGTCGCCGCCAGCCTCAAGCTCGCTGAGGCGGACGTCCGTGTCATCGTCGAGGACGTGGGTGGTGGCTTCGGCAGCAAGGGTGCGTGCGTCGGCGAAGAGATCGCCGTGGCGGCCGCCACCAGGCGGCTCGGCCGTCCCGTCAAATGGATCGAGGAACGCTCCGAAAATTGTGCCGCAACCTGGCACGGGCGGGGCCAGGTGCAGGAGGTTGAACTGGCGGCGCAACGGGATGGCACCGTGCTCGCTGTTCGGTCCCGGGTACTGGCGGACATGGGCGCGCACCTGGAGCCGTACAGCGCATTCGTTCCCACGGTCGTGGCGGAGCTACAGACGGGCTGTTACCGCATCCCCGCCTCGCAGAGCACGCTCCTCGCCGTCTATACGAACGCGACCCCGACCGGGCCTTATCGAGGTGCCGGCCGTCCTGAAGCCGCTTTCCTGATCGAGCGCATGATGGACCGGCTCGCCGTCGAGCTCGACCTGGACCCGGTTGAGATCCGCCAACGCAATTTCATCAGGCGGTCGGACTTCCCTTACACCAACGCCGCCGGCACCACCTACTTGGAGCGGCTCATCGAGCTCGCGGACTACCCGGGGCTGCGTCGCGCGCAGACGGCCGCGCGACAGGAGGGGCGGCTGCAAGGCATCGGCATCTCGACCTATGTCGAGGAGGCTGCGGGATTTGCCGAGGATCGCGCCACAGCCCGGCTGGAACTCGAGGGGACGATCACGATCGTCACCGGGTCCACGCCGCATGGCCAGGGTCACCAGACCACGTGGGCCCAGCTTGCCGCCGACGCGTTCGGCGTCCCCTTCGAGCAGGTCCGTGTCCTCTACGGCGATACGGACCAACCGGCGTATGCCATCGGCACCTTCGGTAGTCGAAGCGCGGCCATCTCCGGAGCGGCGGTTCATGAGGGCGCCGTCCGGCTCAAGCGAAAGGTCCGAGCGCTGGCGGCCGCCGCGTTCGAGGCGGCGACCGGCGACATCGTGGTCACCGACGGGCGGGTGCACGTGCGGGGCGCTCCAGCCCGATTCATGACTCTCAAGGACATCGCCGAATGGGCCCGGGGCATGGGCCGAACGGATGAGCTCGCTGTGAAGGCGAGCTTCGATCCACCGGATGCCGTCTTTCCTTTCGGCGCTCACCTCGCCTACGTCGAGGTGGACCCTGAAACCGGCTCGGTGAAGGTCCTCCGTTACGTTGCCGTCGATGACTGCGGGCCCGTGATCAACCCGATGATTGTGGATGGTCAGCTTCACGGCGCCATCGCCCAGGGGCTTGCCCAGGCGCTCTATGAAGGCGTTGTCTACGACCAGGACGGCCAGCTGCTGACCGGAAACCTGATGACCTACCTCCTCCCCACCGCCGCCGACCTGCCCAGCTTCGAAACCGACCGCACCGAGACCGCGACTCCGCACAACCCGATGGGCGTCAAGGGAATCGGCGAAGGTGGGACAACCGGAGCAACACCGGCTGTCGCCAATGCCGTGATGGATGCGCTCCGTCCCCTGGGAATCCACAACCTCGAGATGCCGCTGACGCCGTCGCGGATCTGGGAGGCAATCAGATCATCTGGCCAGTCACTAGGACGGGCTGGATCTTGAAGGTGACGCGGTGCTCGCCCGGTTCCAGCTCGCGGAAAGGCTTGCCCGTGTAGCGATGGGCCAGGCGGCCGATGAACTCGGCCGTCGGGTCGGGAATCAGGCTCACCAGGCGGCCCTTGATCTGCGCGTAGCGGTCTGGGGTTTTCGGATCGACCAGCAGCATCGTCAGCTCGCGGTCGCGCTGCAGATTCTTGGGCCAGAGACGGCCGGTGTTGCTGTTGAGCCAGAAGAAGCCGTCTTCGAACTCGAACCACACGGGATTCAGCTGCACTGAGCCGTCGTCCCGCTTGGTCCCGAGGACCACCAGGATCGGCAGGCCGGCGAGCGTTCGGACCGCCGGACTGAGCGCCGCCGAGGCCTTCTTAGCGCCGGCCATCGATCGCGCCGGTGACGCGCAGCGGCTCGATTTGAATCTTG
>VBFF01000186.1:2488-2968 GCA_005889285.1 Chloroflexota bacterium | reverse complement strand
GCAACGCCAGGCACGGATCTTCCGTGAGCACCATACCGCCGCCACCGATCTTGGCCAGGGTGGCGTTGATGATGACGCTATCGGGCGGTGTGCTGGCGTAGTTGCTGCGCAGCACGAGCTGCCGGGCACCCTCGTGAGCGGCCTCGGCGATATTGATGTAGACGGAGATCGCGCGTCCGAAGTCAAAGATGCCCATCACCATGAGGAACAGGAGGCCCGAGAGCAGGGCGAACTCGACCATCGCTTGACCACGGGACTTTGCCGGACGCTGCAGACCACGCATCAGTAGTTCGTCCTCATCTGCACCGACACGCTCATGTGAATGGGGTTACCGACGAGTTGCTGCATCAGCGGCGTGAAGAGCTGGAAGTCGTACTTCGCGTTGACCGTGACGTAGTAGTTCTGCTCGCTCGTATCGCCTGAGACCCACCTGTCGACGCGGTTGCTCGCGTCGGGGCAACCGGCCGTGGACATGCTCGA
>VBFF01000186.1:0-2460 GCA_005889285.1 Chloroflexota bacterium | reverse complement strand
GCGTTGACGATGTTCGCGTCCGTCTGAACCGGGCAGGTGGCGTAGCTGTTCGCGCTTGAGCAGTTCGGCGTCTGCGGCCCGGTGTAGATGTTGAGGATGGCGACTCGAGCGCCTTCCCGCGCGGCGTTCGTGACCGAGACCTGGAAGTAATAAGCGCGTCCGAAGTCGAGGAGGCCAAAAGTCAAGAAGGCGAGCAGCGGCAGGACCATCGCCATCTCGACAAGCGACTGCCCGGCGCGGCCCCGCCAGCGGTTGGTTTTCATGGATTCGTTACCTGGCGGAGGGTTGTCTCCGAGAGCCCACGCGCCTACTGCAGATAACGCAAACGGTAAGGGTCGTCAGCTTCAAACTGAATCACGGCTCCTTACAGGTCCCGTTACGGGTTGACACCCCACCTGTCTCGCCGCGATGAAGGAAAACGAGCGGCTGTTTGTGAACGGATGTTCCGTATTGCGGCATTGGCGCCCGGCGGCTAGTGTTCCCCCTGCGACCTGTCAGAAAGCCAGTCAGAGAAGGAAACGACTCTGATCGGTTGCTGGCGAGGGGACCGCAAGGTTCCCACTCTCGAGCCGTGAGGCTCGAGGGCCCGGCCCGCAAGGGCTGGGGAATCGGTTGTCGCAAGACGACCGGTTCTGCCGGCGACGAAGGTCCGGCCCGCAAGGGCTGGACTGGGCAGCGGGATGAAGGCTCGCTGGGTAACACCGGTGAGTTGTAAACCGTAACGGCAGGTCGCATTCTTTTGCCGTCAGGAGAGAAATTCGAGCAGGAGCCGGTTCAGGCGATCCGGCTGGTCGATGGGCACCCAGTGGGAACCCCCCAGCTGCTCGTAGCGCCAGCGTCCCTGCACTCGCTGCTCGGATCGCGTCATCGCTTCCTCGGTCAGGTAGAGATCGCCAGCGCTCCAGATTCCGAGCGTGTCTGCCTTCACCATCGGGAGCTGCGGCCCACCAGTGCGGCCGAAGAGTGCCTGGACCGGAAGGTTTGCCCGATACCAGTTGAGCGCCGGCGTGAGCGCGCCCGGCTCGGACAGCGTCTTGACGTAGGCGTCCGTGTCTTGCGCGCCAGCGAGGAACAGGCGGAAGAGGTACCAGTCATCCCGCTGGATCACTTCCTCGGCGACGCCCTCGAAGAGGAATAGCAAGCGATACCAGCCTTTCTGAAAGGCCTCCAGCGTCGGCCTCGCCGCGGCTCCAGGCGCGCCGACCGAGATCGCGACCAGCCGATCGACCCGCTCCGGCGCCAGCGCCGCGACCAGCCACGCCACCCCGGCACCCCAGTCATGGCCGACGACGTGCGCCCGCTCGATGCGCAGCGTGTCGAGGATGCCGGTCACGTCCCGGACGATCGACGAGAGCCGGTAGTCGGAAACGGCGTCGGGCTTGCTGCTCCGGCCACGGCCGCGCATATCAGGCACGATCGCGCGAAAGCCCTGCTGGACCAGGGCCGGCACCTGCTTGCGCCAGAGGTCGCCGGTGTCGGGGAAGCCGTGTAGCAGGATGACCGGCGTGCCCGAACCTTCGTCGCGGACGTAGAACTGGAGCCCGTTGGCCTCGATCAACTCGGTCAAGCCGGCACCCATCTTAGAATCAACCCGGATGGAGCCGGCGAATTCGGGCGCGCTCGAGGCCATGCTCAAGCGGGGCGAGCTGGTCGAGTCGACGTCGGAGATGACGCCTGACTACCTTCGCGAGCTGAAGCACACGCTGCTCGTCTCCGGCGACACCGAACTGATCTCGGCGCCCGCCTATTACCTGGCGGCCCGCAAAGCGCCCAGCGTCAACGCCTTCATGACCGGGATCGCCATCATCCAGGACGAATTGGCACATGCGCACATCGCCTATCACATCCTGGAAGAGCTGGGGGAGAGCCAGGAGGACCTGATCTTCAAGCGTGATCCCAAGGCCTTTCGATATCCGTATGCGTTTGACGTCCCACTGGAGAGCTGGACAGAGCTCGTGGTCGCCAACGCGATGTACGACCAGGCCGGATTCTGCCTGCTCGGCGACATCTACGAGCACGGGTCGTACGGCCCATGGAAGCGAGGACTCGTCAAGGTCATGGCCGAGGAGAATTTTCATTTGCGCAACGGCCGCAACTGGTCAAAACGCATCAGTCAAGCGGGCGGCGAAGCCCGCGAAGAACTGCAGCGGGCAGTCGACTGGATGTTTCCCCTGACGGTCGAATGGTTCGGCTTGCCCGACAACCTCAAGCAACACTCCACCCAGCTGGACTATCGGCTGAAGGGCCTGACGAATGACCAGCTACGGCAGCAATGGCTGTCGACGGTCGTGCCCTTCATGGAATCGATCGGCATCCGCGTGCCGGCCCACAAAGACGGCGACGCATTCGTGCTCGACTATCCATTTCCCTGCACCTTCGATGCCGACGAGAAACGTTGGGACTTCAAGGATCCATGCAGCTGGGATGCGGTCCTCAAGCGCTGGCGCGAGCGCGGGCCGC
>VBFF01000164.1 GCA_005889285.1 Chloroflexota bacterium | reverse complement strand
GGCAAAGGCCGGGTCGTTTTTGGTTTCGCCGGGATTGAAGCGGACGTTCTCCAGCATCACAACCTCGCCGTCGCGCATCGCCCTCACAGCGGCCTCGACCGAGGGACCGACGCAGTCCTCCAGGTGGCGCACCGGCCGTCCCATGAGCTCGCCGAGCCGCTCCGCCAGCGGCGTGGTCCGGTAGGCGTCGTCGACCTGGCCGTCGGGGCGGCCGAGATGCGTGATCAGGATCACGCGCGCACTGCGCTCGACCAGGTACTGGATCGTCGGGAGCGCCTCGCGGATGCGGGTGTCGTCGACGATGCGGCCCCCCTCGATCGGGACGTTGAAGTCGACGCGGACCAGCACGCGCTTGCCCGCGACGTCGAGGTCGCGAATCGTGGCTTTTTGGAGCGCGCCGCCCAGGCTGACGTCGGTAGTCAGTTCAGCCGGTCACCCATGAACACGGCGAGGTCGACCACTCGGCAGGAATATCCCCACTCGTTGTCGTACCAGGAAAACACCTTGCCGTGCCGATCACCGATGACCATGGTCAGCGGGGCATCGACGATGGATGAGTTGGAGTTGCCCTTGAAGTCGCTGGAGACGAGTTCCTCCTCGGTGACGGCGAGGATGCCCTTGAGGTCGCTGGCGGCCGCCTCCCGCAAGGCCTCATTGATGGTTTCGGCCGAGACTGGATCGCGGGTCATGACGGCGAGGTCGACCAGGGACACATTCGGCGTGGGCACCCGCAGCGAGATCCCGTGGAACTTACCCTTTAGTTCGGGCATGACCAGTGCCATTGCCTTGGCCGCGCCGGTGGTGGTTGGGATCACCGAGAGCGCCGCGGCGCGCGCCCGCCGCAAGTCGCTATGGGGCGCGTCCAGCAAGCGCTGATCACTCGTGTACGAGTGCACGGTCGTCATCAACCCCGCTTCGATGCCGAAGCTGTCGTGGAGCACTTTCGCCACCGGCGCTAGGCAGTTCGTCGTGCACGACGCATTGCTGACGACGTGGTGCTGCCGCGGATCGTAGCGCTCGCCGTTGACGCCGAGCACGATCGTGATGTCCTCGTTCTTGGCCGGTGCCGAGATGATCACTTTCCTGGCGCCGCCCTTGTCGATATGGACCTTCGCCTTGGTCGCGTCGGTGAAGAGGCCCGTCGATTCGATCACGATGTCGATTCCCAGGTCCTTCCAGGGCAGGTTGCCGGGATCCCTCTCGGCAAAGACTTTCACCCGCGCGCCGTCTACCCTCAGGTGATCGCCGTCGGCTACGACATCACCCTCGAAATTGCCAAGGATCGAGTCGTACTTGAGGAGGTGGGCCAGGGTGCCAGGATCCGTGATGTCGTTGACCGCCACGATCTCGAGGTCGCGCCGGCCCAGGGCGGCGCGGTAGACATTGCGCCCAATGCGGCCAAACCCATTGATGCCAACCTTCACCGGCATGACGCCTCTCCTCGCTACTGGGGGATGCCCTCGTCAGGGTCGCGGGAGTTCCCGCGCTCAATCTATTAGACCATTTCGATTCGCCAGCCCAACCAGCCGGCGCAAGCGATTGGCGACTGCCGACTTGCTCACCTGGGCTACCTGGGCGAGCTCGCGCAGGCCGGCGCGCGGATGTGCCAGGCGCAGCTCGGCCACCTCACGCAGCGCCGGCGGCAACGACTGCAGGCGGTTGTCACGCGCCTTGAGCCGCCGGATCGCCTCGCGTTGTTGGAGCGCGGCGCGTAGCCGCTTGTCCATGTTCGCGGTCTCGCCGTTGGCCCGCCGGTTGGCCTGGCTTCGCATGTCACGCAGGATGCGGTCGTTCTCGAAGCGCATCACCGCGCGGTTCGCGCCCATCAACCCGAGCATCCGGGAGATCGGATCGGCGCCTTTCAGGTAATAGACCGTCCGGCCGCGGCGCCTGGTGCGCTTGAGGGCGATGCCGGCGCGTGCCGCGCCGCTGCTCACCAGCGCGGTGCCGCCCGCGGGCAGCGCCATCTCCAGGTGGTAGGCGTCCGCGGGATTCCCCAACACGCCGCGCGCCAGAAAGGTCCCGCGCAGGATGGCCCGGGCACAGCAGGCGTCCGCTGAGCCCCGCCCCGACGGGAGCGTAAGCCGGAGGCGGTAGCTGGGCCGTTTCTCCGTGGCCCCCTTGCGGACGGTCTCCACCCGGCCGCCGGCGACTTTGGCCAGGTGGACGACCTTGCGCGCCACGGCATTTCGCGGGATGCGCAGCGTCAACGGCGCACCATCGCTCGCGCCGACGAGCGCCTCGACCATGGCCGTCAGCTCCGCTTCCTGGCAGCACGGACGTGCCGGTTGGACATTGGCGAGTTCCGCCTTCACCTCATCGGTGAAAGACGCCTTGACCGTCATTGCCACACATTAAACTTGGTCGGTGCTAGTTAAGATCCCAATCGATCCGGTGCTCGTATCGATCGGCGGGCTCAAGATCCACTGGTACGGGATCATGATCGCGATCGGACTCTACGTAGGGATCCAGGTCGCGCTTCGCGACGCGCCACGCCGAGGGATCGACAGGGACCAGTTGATGAACGTCGCCTTGCTGGCGGCCGTGCTCGGCATCGCCGGAGGGCGCCTCTATTACGTCGTCCAGAACGACCCCAGCTTCTTCCTGCACCACCCGGCCCAGATCATCGCGGTCTGGCAGGGCGGCATGGCCTTCTTCGGCGCCATGTTCGGCGGTGCGCTGGCCGTCGCCATCTCGTCCTGGCGCTGGAAGATCCCGTTCTGGAGCCTGCTCGACGTCGGCGCGCTCGGCATGACGATCGGCCAGGCGATCGGCCGCATCGGCAACATTATCAATGGGGACATCGTCGGCTACAAGACGAACGGCTGGGGCTTCGAGTACACGAATCCCCACACGTTCGCGACGCCCAACGTGCCCGTCCAGCCGGCGAGCCTCTACGAGCTGCTGATCAGCCTCGGGCTCTTCCTTCTGCTGTGGAATCTCCGCACGCGGATCCATCCCGAGGGGATGCTCGCCATGCTCTACATCGTCCTCTACTCGGTCAGCCAGTTCTTCATCTTCTTCGTCCGCGACAACGTCGTGATCCTCGGCGGCTTGAAGCAGGCCCAGGTGACGTCACTCGTCGTCATCGCGCTTGCCCTGCCGGTGATCGCCTACCTTCTGCGCAAAGAGCGCCTGGCGAGGCCACCGCAGCCGCAGCCGGCAGAGACGCCTTCGACCGCGGGAGAAGCCGCGAGCTAAGCGGCGCGTTTGCGGCGTTCGCCGCGCTTCAACAAGAGCTCGAGGAATCGCTCGGGCTGGAATTCTGCCTTCTCGACGATCGACTCGACCTTGCCATCCAGGCGCTGCCGGTCCTCGGCCGTGAGCACCTTCGCCGTGTGGACGAGGATGGGAATCCGGCCGATGTCCTTGTCGCGGCGCAGCGCGGCGATGACCTCGAAGCCGTCGACCCCGGGCAAAACCAGATCGAGAATCACGAGGTCGGGCTTGTTTCGGAGCGCCTGCTCGATCCCGGTGCGGGCGCTGTCGACCGCGCTGACACGAACGTTGAAGGGTTTGAGAACAGCCTTGACCAGGCTGATCGCCTGAAGGTCGTCATCGATGACCAGGACGTTCGCGGGCATCTTTTTCGCGCGCTTGGTATCGGCCATAAGGTCGAATCTCACCATGAGCTGGACGAGCTGCTGCCGGTCGATCGGCTTGCTGAGGACCTCGCAATCCGGGAGCGCGATCGGCGGACCATCGGGGGCTGCCAGTACCACGAGCGGGATGTCACGCGTGCGCGGGTCCTTGCGGAGCTCCTCGATGAGGGCCGGCGCGCCACTGAGCGGCAGCTGGGCGTCGATCAGCATCGCCAGCGGCTGCAGGTGGGACGCCTTCTCCAGGGCGCGGGGACCGTTGTCGACGTAGACGACCTCGTAGCCGGCGCGCTTGAGGAACGGCTCGATCCGTTGCCGCGAGACCATGTCGTTGTCCGCCACCAGGATGTCTGGCGGTCGGCCCTCGCGGTCGACCACCGCTGGGGCGTCGGGATTCGCTGCGCGGCTGCCGGTCAAGGAGCGCACGGCTTCGCCGAGCGCAACCGCGCTGTCGTGGAGGTACTTCAAATATTCGCGATGCTCCTCGACGGTCAGGGGGTGCGTGCGCTCGTCGAGCAGGACGCTGGAAAACCCGATCAGCGAGTTGAGCCGCGAGTTGATCACGTGACTCTGCTCGGGGCTCAGATTGGCGTTCGGGCTGGTCACGGGGCCGCCGACGCCGTGCCGGTCCTGTCCCCGCGCCTCGTCCAGCGCTTTCCGGACCTGCTGCATTTCTTCGTTCTGCGCCTGGATCTCGGCGGTGAGGGCCTGCCGGCGGGAGACCCAGTCCGAGGCGAGCCTATTGGCCTGTTCGGTGAGCTCGGCATGACGAGCCTGCACCGCGAGGTGCTGCTCGCGCTCGCCGTTCAGGTCACGCTCGAGCCCGACGGTATGCTCCTTGAGCTGGTTGACCTCGGCAAGCATTCGCTCGCGGTCGAGGCCCCACTGGATCTGGTCCGTCTGGAGTGCATCGCGGTCGCGGGTAACCATCTCGAGCTGGTCGCGCAGGCGAGTAAGTTCCGCGGCACCGCTGGCCAGCTGGGCTTGCAATCCGCTGGCCTCCCGCTGGGCCCCCTCGACGGCCTGCCGAGCTCGGTCGCGGTCTGCCGCGGCCGCATCACGATCCGCCGAGGCCTGGTCGCGCTCCTGCCGCGCCGCGTCCAACTCCCGCTCGAGCTGCGCCAGGCGCTTGCGCTCCGCGGCGATGGTTTCCTCGTGATGGGCGAGCTCGGAGCCGAGCGCCTGCGTCATCGATTCGAGGCGCGCCAGGAACTGCCGCCCCTCGGTAACGGCGTCGCCGAGCGCGCTGGAGAGGTTGGCCGAGTCCGGCACGCCCCTATAACGATCTTCTACGCCGTTTCCCTCACCTCCGGGGAGAGCAGGGTGCGGCTAGGGGGAGGTGACCTCGGCGGGAGCCTCCTGGGCGAGGATTTCGTTGCAGAGCGCCACGCAGAGGTGGCAAATATAGACATCGGACGGCCCGGCCACGAGGCGGACGTCTCCCTGTTTCTTGCCGCAAAACGAGCACCGGCGCACCGGGCGGTCCACGTTCCCGATTATCTCAGAGCATTTCCTTGATCGCGACGGCCACGGGCCGGGTGATCCCCTTGACGGCCATCAACTCGTCAACGGTCGCGCTTCGGATGTTGTCGATGCTGCCGAACTGGCGAACGAGTGCCCGGCGGCGGACGGGGCCGAGTCCGCTGATGCCGTCCAGGGCGGAAGCGAACGCGTCTTTCTTCCGAACGACGCGATGAAAGGTGATCGCAAATCGATGCGCCTCGTCGCGGACGCGCTGGACCAGGAAGAGGGCCTCGGAGTCCAGGGGGAGACGGATGGGTTCGCTGTCGCCAGGCTGGAAAAGCTCCTCCTGCTCCTTGGCCAGGCCGAGGGTGGGGACCGAGGCAAGGCCCATGGCCTCCATCACCTCTCGGGCCGCCGACAGCTGCCCTTTGCCGCCGTCGATCAGGACCAGGTCCGGGAGCCGGCTGAAGCTGGGCTCCTCGGGGGTGCCTTCTTCGGACCGGGCATGCCGGCTGAATCGGCGCCGCAGTACCTCCTGCAGCATCGCGAAATCGTTGGCGCCCTGCACCGTCTTGATGCGGAAATGCCGGTAATGCGCCGGCTTGGGCCGGCCTTCTTCGAAGACGACCATCGAGCCGACGGGGTACTTGCCCTGGATGTTCGAGATGTCGTAGCACTCGATCCGAACGGGCAGTGCCGGTAGCTGAAGCCGCGTCTGGAGGTCGTTCAAGAGCGAAGCGGTGCGCTCCGCGTCGTAATCGAGCTTGATCCGCATTTGACGCATCGTTTCGGCGGCATTCGCGGCCGCCTGCTCGAGCAGCTCGCGCTGCTTGCCGCGCTGGGGGACCCGGACCGTGACGGCGCTGCCGCGCCGCTCGGTCAGCCATTGCTCCAGCAGCTCGCGGTCGGGCAGCCCCTCGGGGACAAAGACTTCCTTGGGGATGTGTGTGGCACTCGCGTAGTACTGGCTGACGAAGGCATTGAGAATGTCGGCGTTCGATTGGTCCTTGTCGAGGCCGACCAGGTCGAAGTTCTCCGAACCCGAGAGTCGGCCCTCGCGGACGCTGAAGACACGCACCGAGCCCTGGCCGTTGGCTCGCGCAAGACCGAACAGATCCTGGTCGTAGCGGCCCATCGCCAGCACTTTCTGGCGTTCCGCCATTCGTTCCATGGCGTCCAGGCGATCGCGGTAGCGGGCGGCGGCCTCGTATTCCAGCTTGTCGGCGGCTTCCTGCATCTGCTGCTTGAGCCGCTTCGCCACATGGTCCGAGCGGCCATCGAGGAAGCTCGCGACCTGGTTGAGCTGCTCGTGGTAGTCCTCGCGATTGATGAACCCCGCGCAGGGTGCAGAGCACAGGTTCAAGTGATAGTAAAAACAGGGACGCCCGAGCGCGAACTCGGAGTCCTTGCAACTGCGGTAGGGGATGACCCGCCGGACGGTCTTGAGCGTCGTGCGCAGCGCGATGGCGTGGGTGTACGGCCCCCAGTACCGGGCGCCGTCGCTACCCGGCCGTCGCACCAGCGTGATGCGCGGGAAATCTTCATTCAGGGGCAGCTTGATGTAGAGATAGTTCTTGTCATCGCGCAGCCGGATGTTGAAGCGGGGGCGATGCCGCTTGATCATCGTCTGCTCCAGGACGAGCGCCTCTTTCTCGGTCGCCGTGGTGATCACCTCGAACTCATAGACCCGCGCGACCATGGCGGCGATGTGCTCCGGCAACACGCTCGAGGCCTGGAAGTAATTTGGCACGCGGTTGCGCAGGCTCAGCGCCTTGCCGGCGTAGATCACCCGCGCCTGGACGTCGCGCATCAGGTAGACGCCCGGCGTGTCGGGCAGCGCCTTGAGACGCTCTTTTAGATAATCAGCCCGCTCGGTGAGCGGAGCCGCCTTCTGGGTCGCGGTGGCCACGGTCTTAGGCTATCGCGAGTTCCGGGTCGAGCACACGCTTGAGGTACTGGCCCGTATACGAACGGGGATTCCGGACGATCTCCTCCGGGGTGCCGGCCGCCACCACCTGGCCGCCCTTGTCGCCGCCTTCGGGACCCAGGTCGATGATGTGATCGGCCGTCTTCAAGACATCCAGATTGTGCTCGATCACGACGACGGTATTGCCGGCATCCACCAGGCGATGCAGGACGTTCAGCAGCCGCTCGATGTCGGCGAAATGCAGGCCGGTGGTGGGCTCGTCCAGGATATAAAACGTCTTCCCCGTATCCCGGCGGCTGAGCTCTTCCGTCAGCTTGACGCGCTGCGCTTCGCCACCGGACAGTTGGGTCGCGGGCTGACCGAGGCGAATATATCCAAGGCCGACCTCGCAGAGCGTCTGCAGCTTGCGCCGGATCCGGGGGATCCGGTCGAAGAATTCCGTCGCCTCCTCGACGCTCATGTCGAGCACGTCGGCGATCGTCTTGCCACGGTAGGTGACCTCGAGGGCCTCCTTGTTGTACCGCTTGCCCTTGCAGACTTCACAAGGGACGTAAACATCGGGCAGGAAGTGCATCTCGATCTTGATGATGCCGTCGCCCTCGCAGTTCTCGCAGCGGCCGCCCTTCACGTTGAAGCTGAAGCGGCCCGGCTTGTAACCACGGACGCGCGCTTCCGGCATCTCGGAGAAGAGCTCACGAATGTAGGTAAAGACGCCCGTGTAGGTCGCCGGGTTGGAGCGAGGCGTGCGACCAATCGGCGACTGGTCGACGTTGATGACCTTGTCGATGAAGTTCAGGCCGGAAACCTCGCGCGCGGCGCCTGGCCGATCCTTGGCCCGGTAGAAGTGCTGCGCCATCCTTCGATACAGAATGTCGCTGACGAGCGTGCTCTTCCCGGACCCGCTGACGCCGGAAACGCAGATCAACCTGCCCAATGGAAAGTAGACATCGATGTTCTTCAGGTTGTTCTCGGTGGCGCCACGCACGATGATCATCTGCCCGTTGCCTTTGCGGCGCCGCGTGGGCAGGGGGATCGATCGCTCGCCGCGCAGGAATGCCCCCGTGATCGACTCCGGCGATTTCAGGATGTCGTCGAAGCTGCCGGTGGCGACGATCTTGCCGCCGTGCTCGCCGGCCCCGGGTCCGATGTCGACGATGAAGTCCGCCGTCCGCATAGTTTCCTCGTCATGCTCGATGACCACCACCGTGTTGCCGATGTCGCGTAGGGCCAGCAGCGTGTTGATCAGCTTCCGATTGTCGCGCTGATGGAGCCCGATGGAGGGCTCATCGAGGATGTACAAAACGCCCATGAGTTTCGATCCGATCTGCGTGGCGAGGCGGATTCGCTGTGCCTCGCCGCCTGACAGCGAGTCGGCCGCGCGAGCGAGGCCCAGGTAATCGAGACCGACGTCCACCAGGAATTGGAGCCGCTCGCGGATCTCTTTCAGGATGGCGCGCGCGATCAGCGTTTCACGTTCGGTCAGCTGAAGCTTCGTAAACCAGCCCTGCGCAGCCGTGATCGACAGGTCGCACACGTCCATGATGGAACGGTCGGCTACGCTCACCGCGAGATATTCCGGCTTGAGCCGCTTCCCTTTGCAGACCGGGCATGGCCGCGGCGTCATCAGCCGCTCGATCTCGGCGCGGATGAACTCGGACTCGGTCTCGCGATGGCGCCGCTCGAGGTTCGGGATGATGCCTTCGTACGACGTTTCGTACCAGCGGCGCTGCCCCTCGCTGTTGACGTACTTCACGCGCAAGGGGTCGCCGTTGTTGCCATAGAGAATGATCTGGCGTTCTTTGACGGTCAGCTTGCCGAACGGCCTGTCCATGGAGATCTTGTAGCGATTGGCCACGGCCTCGACCAGGTCGTTGTAAAAGTACGAAGACCGGCCCAGGGTGCGGATGGCACCCTCGGAAAGGGGCCGGCTCTTGTCCGGGATCACGAGGTCCGGATCGATCTCGAGCTTGCTGCCCAACCCGGTGCAGGCGGGGCAGGCGCCGTGCGGGTTGTTGAACGAAAAGTTGCGGGGCGCGAGCTCCTCCATCGAGAAGCCGTCGTAGGGGCAGGCGAAGTTCTGGCTGAAGAGCTGCTCCTCGCCCTTCCCCTCGGCACGCGTTACGAGAACGAGCCCGCCGGCCATCTTTGCCGCGGTCTCGACCGACTCGCGGAGCCGGCTGATGCCTTCGCGATCGATCACCAGCCGGTCGACGACGATCTCGATGCGGTGCTTCTTGTTCTTGTCCAGCGAGATGCGCTCGGTCAGCTCATACAGGTTGCCGTCGACCCGCGCCCGGACGAAGCCGGCCTTCTTGGCCTCCGAGAGTACGTCCTGGTGCTCGCCCTTGCGGTCGCGGACGACCGGAGCCAGGATCATGACCCGGCTCCCCTGGGGGAACTCCATCACCTTGTCGGCAATCTGCTCCGTGGTCTGGCGCGTGATCTCGTGTCCGCTGATCGGGCAGTGGGGGTGACCGATGCGCGCCCACATCAGGCGCATGTAGTCATAAATCTCCGTCACGGTGCCGACCGTGGACCGCGGGTTGTGGCTGGTCCCCTTCTGGTCGATCGAGATCGCCGGCGACAACCCATCGATCTGATCGACGTCCGGCTTGTCCATCTGTCCAAGGAACTGCCGGGCATACGACGACAGCGACTCGACGTACCGCCGCTGCCCCTCGGCGTAGATGGTGTCGAAGGCGAGCGAGGACTTCCCCGAGCCCGACAACCCGGTGAAGACGACAAGCCTGTCGCGGGGGATGGTCAGGTCGATGTCTTTAAGGTTGTGCTCGCGCGCCCCCTTGATCACGATCTCGGTATGCTGCCCACGGGGGATCTCCCTCCCCCGCTCGTGCGGGAGGGTCGGGGTGGAGGACTTCTTTTCAGCCACCGATGCGGGCCCTCATGCGGCTGGTCTTCGGCTTGCGCCACATCCCGGACTCGGCGGCGGCCGCCGGCGGCATCGACTCCCGGTATTCCATGGCGTCGCGACGAAGCCCGACGAGCCGGTCGCGGAGTTCCGCCGCCCGCTCGAACTGCAGGTCGCGAGCCGCTTTCTTCATCTGGCGTTCGAGATCCTTGATCAGACGCTCGATCTCGTCCGGCGGCAACCCGGACGCCAGTGTGGCGATCGTTTCTTCGATGGCCTTCTCCTGGTGCTTCTCGAGGTTGTAGACGGCCTTGACGATGGTGGCCGGTGTGATCCCGTGCTCCTCGTTATAGGCAATCTGGATATTGCGACGGCGGTCGGTCTCATCGATCGCCCGCTGCATCGAGCCACTCACCCTGTCCGCGTACATGATGACGTGCCCTTCCACGTTGCGGGCGGCCCGCCCCGTCGTCTGGATCAGTGAGCGCGCGTCGCGCATGTAGCTCTCCTTGTCGGCGTCGAGGATCGCGATCAGCGCGACCTCTGGCAGGTCGAGACCTTCCCGGAGCAGGTTGATGCCGACGAGCACATCGAAGACGCCGAGCCGCAGGTCGCGCAGGATCTCGACGCGCTCCAGCGTGTCGACGTCCGAGTGCAGGTAGTTCACCTTGATGCCCATCTCACGCAAATAGTCGGTCATGTCTTCCGCCATCTTTTTCGTCAGCACGGTGATCAGCGTCCGTTGACTCTTGTCCACCCGTTTGTGGATCTCCCCGATCAGGTTGTCGATCTGGCCTTTAGTCGGGCGGACTTCC
>VBFF01000185.1 GCA_005889285.1 Chloroflexota bacterium | reverse complement strand
GCACATCGAGGCGTCCAACCTGCTCGGCGAACTCAATGGCGACATCGGCTGCGCCGAGGACCATCCAGGGACTGTCAAAGGGATGGACAATGACGCACCCCTCTCGTTGCTGGATGCGTTGCATCTCCGCAAAGGCGGCATGGATGTCCTCGACCATGAGCACATCCGCGCCGTAACGGCGGCAGATAGCAAGGCGAGCCGGAGAAACTGCGCGGGGTACGACGACCTTCGCCGAGACGCCTGCGGCGTTGGCGGCGAACGCCACGCAGGCGGCGTGGTTGCCGGCGCTGGCTGTAATCACCCCGCGCGCACGTTCGTCGGCGCTCAGGCTGAGCAGATGGAGCATCGCGCCGCGCGCCTTGAAGCAGCTCGCGTGCTGCAATAGCTCGAGCTTGAGCAGGAGCTCCGCACCATCCCCGAGCCACTCGGCCACCTCTTCCGCGGGCCAAGCCCAAACCGGCGTGCGGCGCACCCTTCCCCCGAGCGCCTGACGTGTGGCGCGAAAGCGCTCGGCCGAGACCTCCTCGACGTACGCATCGCTCTGGACTGACACGTCACACCTCCACGGCGGCGCCGAGAGAGGCGAGGTGCTCACGGAAGGTGTAATCGGGCTTTTCAACCCTACGGGCGAGATACTCAGGAAAGCGGAATTGCTGCCTCAGGGACACTCCCTTACGGACTCGGTCCGCTTGGGCGCGCTCCCGGCGGGCGATGTCGGCGGCCGCATCAAGGACGGCGCGGACGTTCGCGCCGTCCACGACGATCACGCCATCATCGTCGGCGAAGACCACGTCAGCGGCCGACACGAGCACCAAGCCGAGCTGGGCGTTTGCCTCGGAGGAGACGGCGCGCGTTCGCAAGCCCCTCGGACCTACGGGGCATCGGCCCGTGCAGTAGACCGGTAGGCCGATTGCAACGAGCTCGGCGGTGTCCCGCACGAGCCCCCACACGACGATGCCGGCGAGGCCGGCCGCCGCGGCCTCCAGCGCGATGAGGTCACCGATGCAAGCCTCGTCCCGGCGCCCTTCGTTGTCGATCGTGAGGACATCGCCGGTGTTGGCGCCCTCGAGTGTGGAGAGAAAGGCGTCCACGCTGCCCATGTGCCTCACGGGGAGGGCGCGGCCAGCGATCGGTTTGCCAGAGACCAGAGGGAGCATCTCGGGCGGTGGGCAGCGCATGGCGCAACCCAGGCGCAAACAGGCGTCGGCGACCAACGGCGTCGTGAGCGTCGAGAAGCGATCGCGAAGCTCAGCATTCCCCAGGCTCATCGGCGCGCCTCCGCCGGGCGGGGTCGGACGGCCACCGCAGCGACCTCGATCAAGAAACCCTCCAGCGCCGCGCCAACGACGGCGCGAGCGGGGAAGGGAGGGCGGAAATACTCTTGAAAAATCTTGTTCACGGCGCCCCAGTGAGAAATGTCGGCCAGGAAGACGGAGACGGACGCCACATCGCGGAGCTCGAGGCCTGCGGCGCTCAACGTCAAGGCCAGGTTGGAGAACACCCGGCGGGCCTGCTCTTCCAACGGCCGATCCTTCACCCACTGCCCGCTGACCGGATCCCGCGGAACCTGCCCGGAGACGAAGACCAACCCGGCGGCCTCCACGGCCGGAGAAAATGCGCCGGCGGGAGGTGCGTGCTCAGGGGACAGCTCAATCGGGGTCCAGGAGCGATCTTCAGTCATGCGATTTCCTCCGGTGTCCACGTGCGGACCTGCTCAGCGATTTCCAAGAGCGACGCGGAGAGGCGTCCCCACCGTCGGCGCCCGATGTGAGCCACCACGCGCGCCTGGGCCGCGTCCCACTCCTTTGCAGCGCGAGCGATGCGGCTTCTCCCCAGCGGGGTGATGACGAGGCACTTCGCGCGGGCATCGTCGTCTGAGGGGGCGCACCGCAACCAACCTTCGCGAAGCAGCGGCGCGACCGTTCGATACAGGGAGGTCCG
>VBFF01000179.1 GCA_005889285.1 Chloroflexota bacterium | reverse complement strand
ATCCCGGTCCGAGGAACCGCATGGTGGACAGGATCTTGCCGATGTCCGGCCCGGTCGACTTGACGATCCCGTTGTGATTGAGCGCCAGCGTCATGTTGAAACCGGTCGCCCAGGCGCCCATGGAGAAGGCATTGATCGTGACCAATGGTTCGATGCCAAAGCAATAGCGCGCGAAGAAGCTGATGTTGCGGTGCGCGATATGGCGCTCGGCCTCGGAGCGGATCCAGTTGTAGGGCGTTCCGGTCGAGCCGCTGGATTCGTCGATCGTCGTGCCGACGAACGGGATGCGGCCGTCGAGGCAGCGCTGCGCCAGTGGGTACGAGTCAACGTAACTGTGCTTGTCGGTCTCGGGAAGTTTCTCCAGGATTCCCGCTGGCACCAGCCGATCGACCGCCACGCCCTGTGCCGATAGGTAGGCGCGATATCCGGGAACGCGGCGGACCGCACGCCAGGCGGCCCGCTCCGCCCTCAATCGGCCGGTCATCGCCAGCGGCCCAGACGGTGCGTGGTCGAAGAGACCCTTCAGCCAGCCGTAACGCAAGCCAAGCGTCTTGAAGGCGACATCGAGGGGGACGAGCCAGGCGTTCCGGCCGGCCCCGAGCCCCGTTGCCAGTGCCCTGAATGCCACGGCTCAGCCCAAGCGGCGCTTGACTTGCGTGTGGGCTTTGACTGAGCGGTGGATCAGCTTCCACTTGCGCCGCTCCTCGATCTGCAGCCGCACGTCCGCCTTGACCTCGATCGCGCGCAGCTCACGCTGCAGCTTGCGGTAACTGGCAAAGCGGCTCGCGTCGAGGCTCCCGCCCTCCAGCGCCGCGACGACGGCGCAATCCGGCTCGGTCTCGTGCTGGCAATCGGTGAAGCGGCACCCCAGTGCCAGCGCTTCGATGTCGAGGAAAACCTCAGCGAGGGCCTCCGCCCCAGCCCAAAGCTGGATCTCACGCAAGCCCGGTGTGTCGATGACGAGGCCACCGCCAGGGACCTTCAGCAGCTCACGATGGCTGGTGGTGTGGCGCCCCTGGCCGCTCTGGTGCACCTCAGCCGTACGCAGCACGTCCTCGCCGAGCAGGCGATTGATCAGGGTGGACTTGCCAACGCCGGACGATCCCACCAGCACGGCCGTCTTTCCGTGGGATAGATGCATCCGAACCGCTTCGATCCCGGCGCCGGTCCGGCTGCTCACGGCAACCACCGGCACCCCGGCCGCGATCGTTTCGAGCTCCGCCTCAAATGGGTCGGGGTTGTGGAGATCCACCTTGGTCAGCACGATCACCGGTGCCGCCCCGCTCTGATAGGCGACGGTCAGGAGTCGCTCGATGCGGCGCAGGTTGAAGTCGGTGTCCGCGGAGGTGGCGATAAAGACAAGATCCACGTTGGCCGCGATGACCTGCGCGGCCGTTTCGCGGCCCGGCGCCTCCCGGCTTATGGCCGACTGCCGCGGCAGAATCGCCCGAATCTCGGTCGCTCCCGGCGTGTCGTAAACGGCTACCCAGTCACCAACTGCGACCAGACGGGCCTCGCGCAGAGCGCTGCCGAGCCTTGCCAGTGGCGCGCTCCCTGCCAGCTGTACGAGGAATTTGGTGCCGTAGTCGGCCGCCAGCCGCCCAGGCTGAAGGTTCTCGTTGCCGAGAGCATCGAACGCGGAAGCGAATCGCTCGTTCCAGCCAAGCTCTTCAAGCGCGGCGCGATCGGCTGAATTCAATCCAAAAACCTCCTGCAGTGGGTAACGGCAAATCGGAGGTTATTCACGAGAGAAGTAGTGGCGCGAGGCGTCGAAGGTCGGCCGTTGGAGCTTGCTCCGGGGTCGCCGTCAGGACGCTGACCGCCACCTGGTCGGCCCCTGCCTCCCGATGCTGGCGCAGCTTGCGGGCGATCTCCTCATCGTCGCCCCAGGCGACCATCTCGTCGAAGAGCCGGTCGCTGCCGGGCGGGGTTAGCTCGGCATCGGACCAACCCAACCGTAGCAGATTCTGCCGGTAATTCGGCAGCGCGAGGTAGGTCCGCATATAGACGTCGCCGGGACCGCGCGCGGCCTCTCGCGTTTTGGCGAAGACGACGGCGTGCTCGGGAGCGAGGAGACGGTCCGGCCCAAGGATGCCACGCGCCTTTCGCGTGTGCTCGATCGGAACGAAATATGGATGCGCGCCGGCCGTCCGCTCGCGCGCAAGCTGCAGCATCTTCGGTCCCAGCGCCGCCAGCACGATCGGTGCGGGCGGGTCTGGCTCCGGCGCGCGATAGGGAGCCTTCTCCATCTCCTCGAGGTAGGCGCGCATCGCCGTCAGGGGCCGCTCGTAGTGGTGGCCGCGAGCGTCTACCAGCCGGGCGTGACTGACCCCGATGCCGAGGACGAAACGGTTCGGCCACGCCTCCGCCAGCGCCCGGCCGCCATTCATCATCGCGGTCGCGTCTCGAGCCCAGATGTTGGCGATGCCCGTGGCTACTTTGATCTGGCTGGTGGCCGCGAGGATGATGGCCGAGGCCGCAAAAGCCTCGCGGGCCAGGGATTCACCGACCCAGATGGACCCGTACCCCATTTCCTCGATCTCGGCCACCGCGCGTCGCAAGTCGGGCGCCCGCAAGAACGCCATGGAGCCCAGCCAGGCGGCGGCGCGCCCGAGGTCTAGGCTCGGGCTGGTTGGCGTGTGTGCTCCTTGATGAACGCCAGCATCTGCCGCCAGGCGTCCGCCGAGGCGTCCTTGTGCTGCTCGAAGGTGCGGTCGAAGAACGAGTGAGGCGCGCCCTCGTAGACCACCATCTGGTGGGGAACGCCGGCTTGCGTCAGCTCGCCGTCGAACTTGGCGAAGTCCTCCGGTGTCGTCGCCTGGTCGTTGCCGGCGAGGAGCAGGAGGAGAGGCGCCCGCATCTGGGGAACGACATCGCGGACACGGGATGGGATCCCGTAGAAGCCGATGGCGCCGCTGAGTCCGGGCTGCGCCGCGGATTGCCGCCATGACTGGGCACCACCAAAACAAAAGCCGACGGTGAAGACCGACTCTGCCCCGCCTCCGGCCGGCGAACGCAGGTAGGCGATCCCGGCGGCAACATCGGCCGCGATCGCCTCGGGCGTGGTCTGCCCGATGACGGCGCGAAGGTCGAAGTTCTCCGGGCGCTCAGACATGCCGGCGGTGCGGTCGATGTAGTCGACCACCACGGCGTCCACGCCAGCCTGTGCGAAGCGGCGCACCAGCTCTTTGTAGAACGGGTGGACGCCACGCGGGTCGGGGATGATGACGACGGCGGCCCCACTGGGTGTCGCCGCACGGGCCGCGTAGGCCCTGAAGCGATTGCCGTCGGCCGCGGTCAGAACCAGGTCGCCGTCGTCGGCGGAGCCACCCATGATCGGCGGGAGCGGGGGTCGGGCCTCATTTGAATAGCACATAGCAACATTCTGCCGTGCCGCCTCCGTCCGGCGTAGGGCTCGCGGCTGAACCCGCGATGAAACGAGCGGGCGACTTCGATTTATGATTGCAGTACTGATCAGTCCGGCTGGGGGGTAACAGGATGTCTACCGCCGTCAAGGCGCCGCCGACGACCATCGCCCGCGACAGCCAGTCGCCTGTGCTCGTCGCCATGGCGGATACCTTCATCGGCAGCATGGGTCACCCTGGCTCCCCGATCCGGGTCGCGGCCTCCATGGAGGAGACCTTCCGGCGCCTTCCCTCGGAAGCCGACCGGCGCCGGCTTCGCCTGATCGTGGGCGTCCTCGGCCGCCGTTCTGGCACCTTCCTGCTCACCGGCCGCCCCGTGCCGTTTTACCGCTGGCCGCGTGAGCAGCGCGTGAGGGTGATGTCGTCGTGGTCGACCAGCCGCATCACCTTCCGGCGCCAGCTCTTCCAGGTCTTCAAGCGGCTGTCATTGCTCGCCTTCCTCGGCGACACCGAGGACGACGGCAGCAATCCGGTTTGGCCCGAAATCGGCTATCCGGGACCCGTGTCAGCGCCGCCCGCGACGCCCAAGAGCATCCGAACCACGACACTCGACGGTGACACCACGCTGAGCTGCGACGCGGTCGTGGTAAGGACGTGATCGTGCTGGAGGAAGGGGGTTATTACAACGAGGCCGACTTCAACCAGCTCGAGCTCGCCATGATGCGAAAGCTCTACTACCAGGGCGGGTTCGCGGCGACCGCCGACGCGGCGATCGCGCTGATCGCCGGCGGCTGCCTTGGTGGCGGCACCCTGGTCAACTACACGACCAGCTTCCGCACTCCGGATTGGCTG
>VBFF01000178.1 GCA_005889285.1 Chloroflexota bacterium | reverse complement strand
CCAACCATTACGGGCTCAAGGCCTTTACGACCGATGACTACAGCGCGTCGATGGATGCCGTCTACGAACGCCTCGGGGTTAACACCAATCACAGCCGGGTGAGCGCGCGCGAGCGCGTCCTGGAACGGGGCATGAAGCGGCTGGGCTGGCACACCGGGTACATGCCGCGCAACGTCCAGGGGTGCACCCAGGACGAGCGGTGCGGTTTCTGTGGCTACGGCTGCCAGATCGGCGCCAAGCAATCCACGCTCAAGACCTACCTGATGGACGCCTATCGCCGGCGTGCCCGCATCGTCGTCAACTGCACCGTCGATCGAGTCGTGATCGAAGATGGTCGCGCGGTCGGCGTGCGCGCCACCGTGCGGCAGCCGGATATGCCGGCCTTCACCCTGATCGTGCGCAGTCGGGCCGTCGTGGTCGCGGCGGGGGCGATCGGGACGCCCGCCATTCTGCAGCGGTCCGCCGTCCCATCGAGGGTGATTGGGACGTCGCTTCGGCTCCACCCGTCAACCGCCGTGTCCGGCATCTTCGACGAGGAGATTCGTCCCTGGGAGGGAACACTGCAGGCGCTCTACTCGGACGAGTTCACCAACCTCGACGGGCAACACTACGGTCCGAAAATCGAGTCCGCGCCGCTACATCCGGCCTTGCTCGCCCTGGTGACTCCCTGGCGCAAGCCAGACGAATACAGCCGCTTGATGCGGTCGCTGCCCAACCTGTCCTTGACCGGTATCCTGCTCCGCGACAGCGGTGCGGGTCGGGTCATCACCAAGAACGGCACCGCCCGGGTCGAGTACAAGCTCTCGCGTCCCGACCTCGCCCATATGCGCAAAGGCATCGAAGCCGGCGTTC
>VBFF01000163.1:9378-9845 GCA_005889285.1 Chloroflexota bacterium | reverse complement strand
GTGGCCTGATCCACTTCACCCACCACGATCCCAAGGGAACGCACGAGGCCGGCTATGTCCAGGACAACGGCAAGACCTACGACTGAGCCGTCCGCAGGCGTTCGACCTCACCGGCGACGACGCTGATCTGCGCGCCGTCTTCGAGTCGGACGCGCAGCGCGCCATCCGCGAGGACGTCCTCGGCGATTCCGCGAATCAGGGTGCCATCCCGCTGGAAGCTGACCGCCTGGCCGAGCATCGAGCTCCGGCTGCGCCAGCCGGGAACGATCCAGCCGATTCCTTCGCGATCCGCCCGCTCGTAGGCGTTGCCGAGGTCGTTGAGAATGGCGGCCAGCAGGGACTCGCGCTCCAGCTCGTGACCCAGTTCGATCGCCAGGGAGGTGCCGCCGTCCGGCACGTCCTGACGCGATTGGTTGACGTTCAGGCCCACGCCCAGAACGACGTCCGGGCCCGCCGGTCGTTCCAGC
>VBFF01000163.1:0-9206 GCA_005889285.1 Chloroflexota bacterium | reverse complement strand
CGCCCCAGGCGCCCCCGGCCCTCGCGCTGCACGTCGGTCACCACCGTCCAACCCTCGCCCGCCCCACGAGCGGCCGCGGCGCGGGCCAGCTCCTGCGTGCTGCTGGAGGAGGGCTCGTAATGCAGCTCCCAGATGATCTCGCCTGGGACGAGCCGCTCGCGCACCCGCTCGAGGACCATCGCCGTCATTGGATCGGTGGCGCCGCGACACCGGCGTCGGCGCTGCCGGCCTGAACGATGATGATGCCGGCGACGATCACGGCCGCGCCGAAGACTTGTAGCGGCTGCAGCCGGTCGCCGAGGAGGAGGAACGCGATCAAGCCGGCAAAGACCGGCTCGGCGGTGGACACGATGCCCGCCGACGAAGGGCGGATGGTACGAAGCGACCAGACGAAAAGGCCATGGGCGGCCAGCGTGCCGATCAGGCCCACCAGGGCCATGACGACCCAGATGCGCCAGTCCCGCGGTAGGGCCGTACCACTGGCGAGGTCAAACACCGCCCACATGATGCTACCGGCGCCAAATCCGTAGAGGAGCAGCGTCCAGGTATCGAGCCGGCGCGTCAGCGTCGATGCCCGCAGGACGTAGAAGGCGAAGAAACCAGCCGCCACCAGGCCCAGCATGACACCCGGAAGGTTGACGCGGAGCAGCGCCGGCTGGTAGGCGCCCACGGCGAAGAAGGCGCCCGCCAGCACCATCGCCAGGGCGCCCCAGACTTGCGCCGGGACCGCCTGTTGGCGCTGATACCGCTCGAACGCCGTCACCGCGACCAGGCCCAGGTACTGGACGAGCAGCGCGACCGCGATGTTGATCCGGGCGATCGTCAGGTAGTAGCTGAGCTGCACCCCGGCCAGGCCGATCGTGCCGAAGACCGTCAGCGCCGGGAGCTCGCGGCGATCGACGCGAAGCAGCCTCGGCCGGACGGCGACCAGGATGACGAAGAGCCAGGCGAAGGCGAACCCAATCCGGAGCTGAGCCAGCACGAGCGGCGAGTAGCCCAGCCCGAAGAGCAGCTTGACGGCGTTGCCGCCGGCGGCAAAGAGGAAGGCGGACAGGACCACCAGCAGATAGCCCATGCCTGACTTCTTGACCAAGTCGGTATTTGAAAGTACAGTAAACCCTCGGGAAGCATGGCTCGGACCACCCTCGGAAGCGGGCGCATGATCGAGCAGACCTCGGTCCAGATCTCGGCGCAACGCGAGCGATGGCAAGCGGAGCGCGAGTTGCGCTATGCGCGCCGCAACCGAATCCGCCACATCGACCGGCTGCTTGATGAGCTCGAGATGCTCAATATCGCCGAGGAGACGCAGTTGCCTACCGACCTGGCCTTTCGCGTGCAGCGGCTCGCCGCCGAGATGGACCACCCCTTGGGCAACCGGGCACTCGAAGATATCTCCATCGGCGAATCGATGGACGCGCTCTACGACCTCCAGGACGGGCTGATGCTCACCCTGGAGGGCTAACTCCCCGGCCGCGACCTCGGCCTAAGGTTTGCCGTTACCTTGCGGTTGGCCCTTGTTGCCCTTGTCGGTTTTGTCTTTGGCCTTGGCCTTGTCGTCAGCGTGTTTCTTGGCGGCAATCGCCATCGTCGATTGACCGGCGTCGTTCAAGGAGCCGGCCAGGCCATCCGACGAGATGGTCACGCCCTTGATCTTCACCAGGAAGGCGCTGTCGCGATCGGCGTTTTCAGCCCACAGGGCGCTGAGGTCGGTGCCTCCCGCCAGATCGTGCTCGGCGGCGGCCTGCTGCGACCCGTAGTCCTTGAGTAATGTCTGCACGATATCGGTCGTCGATCCACGGCCTTCCAGGTTGAGCAGAGACTGATTGGCCCAGCTCAGCAGCGAGCCGACCGGCGCCTTCGCGTTGGACCCCGTGATGAAGTTGTAGATGCTGGAGAGGAAGGGGTCGATCACCGCGACCGGCTGCGGTCCGGCGCCGCTGCGTTTCTGCTGCAACAAGGTGTAGCTGTTGAGCAGGTCAGCATTGCCCTGAGCGAGCTCAGCCAGCCCGCGCTGGGTCGGCTCGCCGGTGGCGCGCGTCAGCCCATCCCACCAAGCCTGGACGACATAGAAGGCGCTGTCGACGCTGACCCCCTGCGGCTGGTTCCAGAGCGCGTCGACATCGGCTGCGCCGGCGGCCAGCGCCGTGAGCGGAGCCAACGAAAGCGCCGCAACGACGCATGCGGCGACCAGGCGGCGTTGTACGGCACAACTCATAGGGAGCACAGCGGCCTCGGTACGATCATCCGCCAGCTGCATTGAGGCATGCCAAACGTGCCCGTCGCAGAGTGTTGACGGAGTTGCCGCGGCCTCCCTAACGTTGAAGGTTTTCGACGACGGTCGAGATGCCCTGCCCTACGCCGATGCACATGGTGGCGAGACCGTAGCGGGCCTTGCGGCGGACCAGGTCATGGACCAGGGTGGCGATCAGGCGCGCCCCACTGGCGCCCAACGGATGACCCAGCGCAATGGCCCCACCATTGGGGTTGACGAGCTGCGGGTCGAGTTCGAGGTCGCGCATGCACGCCAGGACCTGCGACGCGAACGCCTCGTTCAGCTCAACACCGCCGAGGTCGGAAACCCGCAGGCCGGCGCGGGTAAGGGCTTTCCGTGATGCGGGAATCGGCCCAAGGCCCATGCAGGACGGGTCGACGCCCGCGCTGGCCGCCGCCAGGATCCGAGCCAGGGGCCGGGCGCCGATCCGTTGCGCGTGTGACTCCGCCATCAAAACCAGGCAGGCGGCCCCGTCATTGAGTGGTGAGGAGTTCCCGGCGGTCACGGTGCCGTCCTTCTCGAAGGCCGGCTTGAGGCTCGCCAGCTTTTCGAGGCTGGTATCCGGCCGCGGCCCCTCATCCTTCTCGATCTTGACGCCGTCAGCCAGCGCGACCGCCACCATCTCGTTGCGAAAGTGGCAGGCTTCCTGTGCCGCGACCGCCTTGCGATGGCTCCCCAGCGCCCACTCATCCTGGGCCTCGCGCGTGATGCCGTAACGGCGGGCCACGACCTCGGCGGTCTGTCCCAGGCTGATGGGCGGATACCGCTCCGCCAGCTTGGGATTGATCATGCGCCAGCCCAGCGTGCTGTCGTGGAGCGTCTGCGCCCCGCGGGGGAATTCGCGCTGTCCTTTCTGCAGGATGAAGGGCGCGCGCGTCATACTCTCCACGCCGCCGGCGAGAAAGCAGGCACCATTGCCGGTCTCGATCTCGCGCGTTGCCGACACCACCGCCTGCATCCCCGAACCGCACAGCCGGTTCATCGTGGCCGCTGGGATCTCGACCGGCAGGCCGGCCAGCAGCACCGCCATGCGGGCGACGTTGCGGTTGTCCTCGCCGGCTTGGTTGGCGTCACCGAAGTAGACGTCCTCGATGCTCGCCGGGTCGAGCAGGTTGCGGTCCACCGCCTCTCTGACGACCAACGCCGCCAGGTCGTCCGGTCGCGCATCTTTGAGGGCGCCGCCGTAGCGGCCGATGGGGGTCCGAAGCGCGTCGACGATCACGGCCCTCTCCATCGACGACATGCTACACGCCCTTTTCGGCCTCACCCTGCCCCTCCCCCAGAGGGGAGGGAACGATCCGCTCACTAAAATGTTGCCGACTCATGATTGATCTCGCTCGTCAGTACGAGGCGGTGAACTTGATGGCCGATCCGCTGCTCGGCTATATCAAGATCACGAAACGCGTCCACGGCGACAGTGTCGCCGCGGAGCAGGACCTGCTCGATCACCCATGGCTGCAGCGACTTCGTCGCATCCACCAGCTGCAGTCGGCCTGGTGGGTCTTCCCCGGCGGGGAGCATTCGCGCTTCCAGCATGCCCTGGGTGCCATGCATCTCAGTGGCGAATGGGCGCGCCGGCTTTATCCGAATCTAACCGCCGTCGTGGAGGATGTGCCGTCGCTGGCCTGTGTGGAGGAGACGTTGCGCGTCGCGGGGCTGCTACACGACGTAGGTCATGGCCCCTTCGGTCATTTCTTCGACCAGAACTATCTCGACCGCTTTTCGATCGACCACGAGGTGATCGGTCGCGCCCTGATCGGCGGGGAGCTTGCCTCCATCATCAGCGCCATGGATGCCAGCCCGTCGGGCCCCTTCACGCCCGGGGAGCAGATCGATCCGCGCTGGATCGCGGACCTGATCGCTGAGCCAGACCTGCCCGGCGAGTCCGCCCCGGCCTGGGTGCGCGCGCTCAAGGCGGTGCTGAACGGGATGTACACGGCCGACAACCTCGACTATGTCCCGAGGGATGCCTACATGTGCGGCGTCAAGGTCGGGCCGGTCGACATCGAACGGCTGATGCACTACTCCTTTCTTGGGCCGGAGGGAATGCTGCTCCACCAGCATGGAACCCAGGCACTGCTGCTCTTCCTCAACGCCCGACTCTACCTCTACAACAACATCTATTACCACCGCACCGTGCGCCGGATCGACCTCCATATGCGCGAGATCTTTCGGGAAACGATCGACCGCATTCTTCCCGGCAACCCGCTCGACCACCTCGACCATTACCGGGAGCTGACCGACTGGTCGCTGATCGACACCGTCGATCGCTGGCGCCACGAGGGTGGCCGCGCCGCCGAGCTCTCCCACGAGTGGGGCCGGATCGTCCGCCGCGAGCTCAAATGGCGGCTGATCTTCGAGGATTATTACGAGTTCTCCAACCTGCCCGATGCCCTCCTCTACCCGCAACCGTCCGACTATGTCCGCCGCATCCGCGAGGCGCTGCCTGCGTCGCTCAAGGGGGCTTCCTTCGAGGTCGACCTGGCGTCGGTCGATCCGCGGCCGCAGAACCCCTTTACGGATCCGTTCCCCGTCAACATCTACAACCCGGTGAGCCGCGCCGTCGAGCGGAGCGCCGTCGCCGAGCTGTTCCGGCGTCTGCCCATCCGCACCACGCTGGTGCGGGTCTTCACCGACGACACGCGGCAGGTTGAGGCGCTGCGCGGGGCGGTGGAGCGCGCCCTCTACCGGCGCGACTCGGACCTGGCGGAGGTGGCTCCCTGATGGCGGTCCAGCCTCAAGACGCGATCAAGCCGCTCACGGTGCTCGAGCTCAACACCCGCATTCACGACCTGCTGGCGGCGCGCTTCCAGAGCGTGGTCGTCAAGGGTGAGGTCAGCGGCATGACGTTGCGTGGCGGCCACGTGTGGTTCACGCTCAAAGATGCGGCGGCCGCCGTGGGGGCGGTGATCTTCAGCAGCACGGCCCGCCGTCTCCCTTTTCTGCCGGAAAACGGGCAGGAGCTGCTGGTGACCTGCCAGGTGGACTATCACGCCCAGTACGGGCGAGTGAACCTGGTGGTCAGCCGGCTCGACTACGACGGGGCCGGCAAGCTGCGAGCGGCGATCGAGCAGCTCAAGCGCCGCCTCGAGGCGGAGGGGGCTTTCAAGCCGGAGCGCAAGCGCGCCCTCCCGTTTCTGCCGCGCTGCATCGCCTTGATCACCTCGCCGAGTGGGGCAGTCATTCACGACTTGCAGCAGACGATCTGGGAGCGGTTTCCGAATACCCGGCTGGCGCTGTACCCGGCGCGCGTGCAGGGAATGGCCTCGCAGCGCAGCCTGGTGGCCGCCTTGCGGCAATGCGACGAGGACCAGCTGGCCGACGTCGTCATCGTCGCCCGTGGTGGCGGCAGCTTCGAGGAGCTGATGGCCTTCAACCAGGAGGCCGTGGTGCGCGCCATCCAGGCGATGCGGATCCCGGTGGTGACGGCCCTGGGCCACACATCCGACCGTACCCTCGCCGACCTGGTCGCGGATCGCGAGGCTCGGACCCCCACGGCCGCCGCCGAAATCGTGGTGCCCAACAAGCGGGACTTGCTCCGGCAGCTGGGCGAGCGCGCCCAGCGGCTGCAGCGGGCCGGGCTCACCGCCCTGATCGCCCCCTCGCACCAGCTTCAGCGGCGCCAGCAGTCACTCGAGCGCCTGACCGTCGATCTCACCACGCGGCGGCGTGAACGCCTGGGTCACCTGGAGGGGATGCTGCGCCAGCGCGATCCGCGCGAGGTCCTCCGGCAGCGCGAACGAGCCCTCGACGAATGCCGCCGGCGGCTGGCGCGGAGCCGGCAGATGATCGGCCAGCGCATCGAGACTGGCCGCCTGGGGAAGGACAGCCTTCGGGAGCGGCTGGCCGCCCTGGCGGTTCGGGGACTGCGGGAGCGGAGCACCGGGCTGCAGAGTCGCGGGGTTCGGCTGAGCTCGCTCGCCCCCGAGCAGACTCTCAGGCGTGGCTACAGCATCACCATGGACGCCCGCGGTGGAGGCATCATCCACAGCGCGCAAGAGGCCCGCAAGGGCCAGCCCATCAAGGTGGTGCTCTCCGCCGGCCGGCTGGAGGCCACCGTGGACGAGACCGTGCCATGAGCCTCGACGAATCGCTGACCTATGAGCAGGCGCTGGCGCAGCTCGATGCGACGCTGCACGCGCTCGAGGAAGGCAAGCTGAGCCTGGAAGAGGCGATCGCGGCGGTCGCGCGCGGACGCGACTACTTACAGCTCTGCGAGCGAAAACTGGAGGAAGCCCGGCAGCGGATCGAAAGTCTGCCGGTCAGGGAGGAGCCGGACGTTGAGGAACCACCGCATCCGGCGACGGTGGCGGAACTGCGAGCCGAGCGTGGCGGACCCCCTGGGACACCCCAGGGCGAGATCCCCTTCTAGCGCTCCTCTTCCGACTCGGCGGGAGGCTGGCGCTCCACTTCCGGGCGTTCGGCCGGGGCCTGCCCGGACCGAAAGACGCCCCACTCGTGCAATGAGCGCCGCAGCATCTCCGGCGTGGTTTTGTAGGCCGCGGCCAGCTGCTCCAGGTCGTCGGCGCGGAAGGTCACAACCGGGGTGTTGAAATCCTGCCGTTGCTGCTGCAGACGTGCCACGTGGCGGGAAAGGATGGATCCCTGCCGCTCGGGAAGCCCTTGCAGTTGGCCGAGGTCGATGGCCAGCTTGGGCGGCAGCGAGGGCTCGCCCACCCCTTCGATCTCCTCTGGCAGCAGCTGGTTGACGGGGATGCTGTAGAGGGTCGCGATCTGGTGCAGGCGAGTGACCGAGATATTCCGGTCGCCGCGCTCGTAGGCGGCCAGCAGCGACCCCTTGAGGCGCTTATTCGAAAGCACTTCGACCTGCTGGAGCGTCAAGCCGCGTTGCTTGCGGAGACTACGCAGCCTGGCTCCAACTTTTCGCGAGTACCCGTCCAATGGATCCCCCTTGACTGTGTGTGACCAGTCTATCGCAGAACGCGATGTAGACAAAACTTTTGACGTGTTCTTTCCGGAGGGTGGCGGGGGGTCGTTCCCGGGGAACGGCGTCACCTTCCGTGGCCGTCATTATGGGACAAACGCCCACCCGGCGTCAAGTAGGGCTTACTTACGCGTCGAGCTCACTTACAGCACTCGGGCGGCTGCCGTCGGCACGGCCGGCCTCGTAAGCCTGGCGAAAACGCAGCGCCGCTTGCGCGCTATCGCCTTCGGCCTCGAGCACGCGTGCAAAATCGTAGGTGACGCGCGCCCGTAGGTCGGGGTTATCAATGGTCAACGCGACCTCGAGAGCCCGCTCGAAGTGACGGTGCGCCGACTCGCGGCGGCCGCCTGCGTGGCCAACCCGACCGGCGACGCGGTGAACCGCAACCGTCGCCAGTGGGTCGCTCGAGCGGGTGGATAGGTCGATGGCCCGCTCGATGAGTTCGCTGGCGCGCTCCACCTGCCCGGCCTCGAGAGCGGACTCAGCCATACCGGCGACCAGGTGCGGCAGCAGCTCGCGATCACCGATCCGCTGGAGATGCTCGGCGCCATCAGTGAAGAGCCGCTCGGCTTCCGTCACGCGGCCCTGCTGCAGAAGCATGTCGCCCATGTTGAGGCGGAGCTGTCCGGCCATGCGGACATCACGGAGTGTCTCGAAGATGCGCAGACCCTTCTGGGCGTAGGAGAGCGCCCGCGCGTACTGGCCGGTCTGCTGAAAGGAGAGGGCGAGCCCCTCGTAGATGCCGGCCAGCGCCGGCATGTCGAGGACCTGGGCGGCGGCGGCGATCGCTGATTCATAGGCCGCGATCGCCTCGATCGGCTGGCCCGCGACGTAGTGCAGGTTGGCGCGGTGGCCGAGCACGCGGGCCTTCAATACGGGGTCGGTGACGCCGGAGGACTCATAGCGCTCCAGCGCTTGGTCGAACCACTGGCCCGCGGCGTGCGGCCGGCGGAGTAAGTAGTGGACGCTGCCCAGTCGGTCGTACAGCTCGACCAGGAGCTGATGCCACTTCGCACGCTGGGCGGCGGCGATCGCCTCTTCGAGGACCGGCCTCGCCTCTTGTGGCCGCCCTTGCTTCATCACGGCGACCGCGAGCGTCAGCTGGGCCCGCGTTCGCAACTCGATCGGGATCGTCCTGGCCAGGATCCGCGCGACCAGGGATTCGGCACGCGCCGCCTCGTTGTGGAGCAGGCTCATTTCGGCTTCCGCGAGGGCAAGTTCGAGCGCGGCGGAGGAATCTCCCGGCTCTTCGAGGAAGTAATCGATTGGGCGCTGCAGGCGGCGGGCGATGATCCGCAGGTTCTGTGTCGAGGGTTGGGCGCGACCTAGCTCGATCTGGTTGAGGAAGGCGCGGCTGAAGTCGCTGCCCGCCACTGCGGCCAGGCTGAGCCCCAGCTCCTGCCGTGCCTGTCGAATCCGGCGCCCGAGCGGACTCGGCGCCCCGGGGTCATCCGCGGTCGGACGCCCCGGGCGCCGCTTGGTAAGCACAACCTACAGTCTAGCAATCTAGACTTGACAGTGAATCGACCAGCTTACATGGGGTTCGGCCAGACTTCGGCGCAGGAAAGCACGGCCGAAGCGATGACTAACAGAATCCAGGGCGTGAGAAAACGCCGCACGGTCCCACCTCCTGAACAGGCGGCTCGCTCCACATCGGCCTGCTCTGATGCCAGCTTATGGACGGCCCTCAATCAAGGGGGTCACGCCTGTAACGGAATCCGTAAGGTGGGTCGCGAACTGCTAACTGGCGAGATCCCAGCGTCCCTATAATCGGGGTCCGCTGTGTCCCCGTAGCTCAGCCTGGATAGAGCACTGGCCTCCGGAGCCAGGAGCACAGGTTCAAATCCTGTCGGGGACACCAAGCTCTCAAACGCTCCTGTGGCACTAAAGCGCCACTCGCGTGGGGCGAGGTCACCTGAACAAGCTTCTTTGCGGCCTCCATGGGGTCTCTAGGTAGCCCGCGGCTCCTACGACAGCGATCAGATCACT
>VBFF01000176.1 GCA_005889285.1 Chloroflexota bacterium | reverse complement strand
CGGCGGCCCGCACGCGCTAGCGTGCGCGGCGTTATTGCCAGACCGCTGCGCCGCAGCCGTGTCCCTGGCCGGCGTCGCACCATACGGTGTCGACGGACTGGACTGGATGGCCGGCATGGCGTCTGGCAACCTTAAGGAGTACAGCCTCGCAGTGGAGGGAGAGGCGGCGCTCACCCCGTTCCTTGAGGATGGAGTGAGGGCATACGTGGAAATCAAGGGGCCGGAGGTAGGCGCGGCCCTGGGCAGTCTGGTATCGGACGTCGACAAGGGCGCGCTGACGGGCGTCTTCGCCGACTTCCTGGCCGCCACCTTCCGGCACGCCGTCTCGAATGGCATCGCAGGTTGGCGTGACGACGATCTGGCGTTTGTGCGCGACTGGGGATTCGACCTCGCAAAGATCGAGCCACCGGTGGCGGTGTGGCAGGGCCAGCAGGATCGGATGGTGCCCTTCAGGCATGGACAATGGCTCGCGGAACACATTCCGAATACACGGGTCCACCTGTACCGCGATGAAGGTCATCTGTCGCTCGCGGTGACGGCGCTCGATCGAATCATCGAGGACCTGGTCGCGATCGCTCGATAGACGATCCGGCCTTACGCCGCTTTCGACGATCGGGCCTGGTACCAGCGCACGAACTCGGCCGCCGGCAACGGCCGGCAAAGGTAGTAGCCCTGGGCCAGGTCGCAGCCCTGAGCAGCCAGCATCTCCCAGGTCGAGGCTTCCTCAACGCCCTCGGCCACGGCGACGAGCCCGAGCGCGTGGGCCAGGTCGATCGTCGATCGGACGATCAGCCCGTCCTTCTTCTTGGACGGCATGTCGGTTACGAAGGTCTTGTCGATCTTGAGCTCATCGATCGGCAAGCGCTTCAGGTTGGTGAGGGACGAAAAGCCCGTGCCGAAATCATCGATCGACACGCGGACGCCCATGGCCTTCAGCGGCGCCAGCACCTTGAGGGTTTCCTCGGCATCGGCCATCAGGGTGCTCTCCGTGATTTCGAGTGTCAGCCAGTCGGGCGGCACCGTGTACATTTCCAGGACCCGGGTTACGCATTGGAGGAGCTCGGGATCCTGCAGGTTGCGGATCGAGAGGTTCACTGCCATGCGAAGCGTGATGCCCTCGCGCCACCAGCGGTCCTGTTGCTGGACGGCCGCCTCGATGACGCGGCGACCGAGCGGCCGGATCAGGCGCGACTGCTCCGCCAGCGGAATGAAGCGATCCGGCGCCAGCAGCCCGTGACGAGGATGTGGCCAGCGCACGAGGGCTTCGACGCCGATGACCTCGCTCGTTCCGCAACGAAGCACCGGCTGATAGTGAAGGGTCAGCGCGTTCTCTTCGATCGCGCGACGAAGCTCGAAGGTCAGCGTCAGACTGCTGGAATCGACCTCGTGTTCGAGGGTATAGAAGGCGATCCCGGCCCCGGCTCGCTTGGCTTCATACATCGCGGCGTCCGCGCGTCGGAGCAAGATGTCCGCATCTTCCGCATGCCGGGGAAAGAGGGCGATCCCGACGCTGGCTCGAATCTCGAGCGACTCGTCCTCGATCACCAGCGGTTCCTGGAGCGCCTGGAGGATCCGTGCGGCCGTCGCTCCCGCAGCGGCTTGGTCGACGACTCCCGGGAGAATGATGGCGAACTCGTCGCCGCCAAGACGGGCGACCGTGTCTGATTCCCGCAGCTGACCCTTGAGCCGGATCGATACGTGGCGCAGAACATCGTCGCCCCCGTGATGCCCGAAGGTGTCGTTGATCTCCTTGAACCGGTCCAGGTCCATCATCAGCAGGGCCAGCGGATGGTGCTCGCGCTTGCTGGCCAGGATG
>VBFF01000162.1 GCA_005889285.1 Chloroflexota bacterium | reverse complement strand
TCGCCTGGGCGGTTGGCGGCGCCGTGGTGGGCGTCGCCCTGAACTACCTTTCCCGCTGGCTGGCTCGAATCGAGGAGATCGAGTTCCGGCAGTCGTTCCGAGAATCGTTCCTGATGCCCGTGCTGGGGGCGGTGCTGTTCTTCCTGTTCGCGCTTCAATTGGGTCTCCAGCCCCTCTTGTTCATCAACTCCGTCTACGTCGCTGTGCTGGTCCAGGTGCTCGGGTTCGACCTGAAGACGCGCTACATCCTCGATTTCGTGATGTTCCCCAGCTGGGTGATCG
>VBFF01000161.1 GCA_005889285.1 Chloroflexota bacterium | reverse complement strand
GTGATCGCTCTCGCGCTCGCCTTCGTCACCCCCTGGACCCGTGCTCTGACATGGCCCTGGCCCGACTGGCGAACCGCCCCGGTGGCGGCGCTGATCGCCGGGGGCATCTTCCTGGTGCTCTTTTTCGGCGGCCAGCTGATCTTCGGGGCCGAGGCGTTCGGCTTCGGCGATGTCAAGCTGGCGGTGTTCATCGGTCTGGCCACCGGGCTCTCCAACCTGCGGATGGCCCACGCCCTCCTCGACGGTGTCTTCCTGGGTGGCTTTGTGGCGATAATTCTGCTCATCACCCGGATCCGGACGTTCAAGGATGCTGTGCCGTACGGACCGTTCCTCGTCCTCGGAACGCTGCTCGTCCTTTACAGTCAGGCGCCATGAACGCCAGCGACCTGCTTCCCGGCGAACGGATCCTGGCACGCTCCTGCCGTCACTGGGTCGTCCTGCTTCGGCCCATTGCCACGACCGTCCTGGCCGTCGCGGTCTCGCTGGCAATCCTGGCGCTCGTTCCGATCGCCGGCGAGCTCCGCCTGTTGCTGATGCTCGGCGTCCTCCTCGTCGGCCTGGGTGTCATCAACCTTTATTACTGGGGCTGGCGGGCCCACGAGTACGTGCTTACCGACCAGCGGGTCATCCTCAATGAGGGGATCGTCTCCAAGTTCTCCCGATCGATCGCCATCGACCGGATCCAGGACCTGACGACCTTCCAGGGGCTCTGGGGCCGGACCTGGGGCTTCGGGGACATCGAGCTCGAATCCGCCGGCCGCGAGGGCGCCGAGCTGCTCAGCACGGTGCCGCGCCCCCAACAGCTGCGCAACGCGATCTTCGGCCAGATCGAGGCGCGCCGCCGGCAGGGGGGTTCGGCGAACCCCTAGCGGGGTACAATCGCATGCCGGTATGGTCAACCCCAGTGATTTTCGCAATGGCATGACGATCGAATGGGAGGGCGGGCTGTGGGTCGTGCTCGAGTTCCAGCAAGGCCAAAACGCCCGCGGCGATACCTTCTTCCGCACCAAGCTGCGCAACGTGCGGAGCGGCGCGATCATCGACCAGAAGTTCCGCGACAAGGATCGCTTTGCCCGGGCCAGGATCGAGAAGGTCGCCATGCAGTACCTTTACAGCGACGGTGACCGGCATTACTTCATGGACCTGGCGAGCTACGATCAGCTGCCGCTCAGCGACGACCAGTTGGGCGACACGATGAAATACCTGAAAGAGAACTCCGCCCTCGATGTGTTGATGTACGAGGGGCGTCCGTTGGGCGTCGAGCTGCCCACCACCGTCGACCTCAAGGTGACCCAAACGTCGCCCGGGTTCAAAGGCGACACGGCGGCCGGTGGCGGCAAGCCGGCCACGGTGGAGACCGGCCTGATCTTGAATGTGCCCTTCTTCGTCAACGAGGGCGACGTCATCCGGGTCGACACCCGCACGGGCGCCTACGTGGAGCGGGTCTAAGGATGCCGGATCGTCCCCTCGGTTCGGTCAAGGTGGCCAACGAGGTCATCGCCAACATTGCCTCGTTGACCGCCTGCCAGGTCCAGGGCATCGTCGGGATGTACCAGGCCAAGGCCCGAGACGGCCACCGGGTCCTGCCCGCCAGCAGCTCGCACAAGGGAGTCAAGGTTGACCTTGGCAACGATGCTCTGAACCTCGAGCTTTTCGTCATCGTCGATCACTCCGCGCACGTGCCGACGGTGGCGGCCGAGGTTCAACGGCAGGTGGCCGACGCGATTGACAAGATGCTGGGTCTCGAAGTCCGCCAGGTCAACGTCTTCGTCGGCGACGTGAGGTTCCCCGAGGACGCGTAGGCGGCCCTCCGTGCAGCAGCACTAGTGGGACGGCGCCATCTCGCCCGTGAGCTCGCGCTCAAGGTCCTCTTCGAGCTCGAGAACGACGGCAGCGACGCGGAACGATCCCTCAAGTACCACGTGGCCGAGTCACGCGCCGATGCCGAGGTGGCGGATTTCGCCCGCACCCTGATCCAGGGCGTCCGGGAGCACCAGGCCGAGATCGACGCCGAGCTCAAGCAGGCGTCGAACAACTGGGGTCTCGACCAGATGGCCAAAGTGGAGCGCACCTTGCTGCGAATCGCCAGCTTCGAGATTCTCTACCTGCCCAGCGTTCCGCTCAAGGCGGCCATCAACGAGTCGATCGAGCTGGCCAAGACCTTCGGAGGCCCCGACTCCGGCAAGTTCGTCAACGGCATCCTCGGCCGGATCGCGGCCGACGCTGAGATCCGCCACGATCCCGCGGTAAAGGGCGAGGGAAATGGCTGAGGTCGATGAGATGGATTACGAGACGGCCGTCGCCGAGCTGGAGCGAACCGTTCAGCTGCTCGGGAAGGAACAGGACGACCTCGCCGAGTCGGTGCGCACCTTCGAGCGCGGCCTCGCGCTGGCGCGGCGTTGCGCTCAGCTGCTCGATGATGCCGAGCGGCGGTTGAAAGAGCTGGCAGCGGCCGGCGGGCGTCCGCCGGTTCCGTGACGCTTCTTCAAAACCCGTACTTCGTCGTCCCCCTGATCGCCTGGGCGATCGCCCAGGTTGCCAAGGTGATCTTCGATTCCGTTCTACTCCACCGTTTCAGCGTGCGGCGGCTGGCGACCGCGGGTGGGATGCCCAGCTCACACAGCGCGCTGGTCGTCTCCCTGACGACGATCGTCGGCCGGCTGGAGGGAGTGCAATCGGCGCTTTTCGCAGTCTGCCTGATCTTCGCCAGCGTGGTTATGTACGACGCGACCGGCGTGCGGCGGGCCGCCGGCCAGCAAGCCATGATCCTGAATCGACTGATCGACGACCTCTTCATCGGTCACCAGGGTATTCGCCAGGAGCGGCTGCGCGAGCTGCTCGGACACACGCCGATCGAAGTGATCGCCGGAGCGATACTCGGGATTATTGTCGGGCTGGGAATATGGCGCTGATGGTCGAGGGCCGCGTCCGTCTGGACCAGGCGTTGGTGGCCCAGGGGCTCGTGCCCTCGAGGCAGCGCGCGCAGGCGATGGTGCGTGCCGGACTGGTCCGAGTGGGCGGCGCGCTGGCGGACCGGCCGGATCAGATGGTCGACCCCGATGTCAGCATCGACCTCGACCGTGTCAAAACCTATGTCAGCCGGGGCGGCGACAAGCTCGCGGCCGCGCTCGATGCCTTCGGCATCGATCCGGCAGGAAGGGTCTGTCTTGATGTCGGCGCGTCGACCGGGGGCTTCACCGACCTCTTGTTGCAGCGAGGCGCCACGCGCGTCATCGCGGTCGACGTCGGGTATGGACAGCTGGCCTGGAGCCTCCGCCAGGACCCGCGGGTCACCGTGCTGGAGCGGGTCAACATCCGGCACCTGGATCGGTTGCCGCTGCCGGCGGACCTGGCGGTGATCGACGTCTCGTTTATTTCACTGCGGCTCGTCTTGCCGCGCGTCCGCGAACTCCTCAGCCCGCCGGGCGACGTCGTGGCCCTGGTCAAGCCGCAGTTCGAGGTTGGTAAGGGTGCGGTGGGGAAGGGCGGGGTCGTGCGCGACCCTGACCAGCACCGCCAGGTCCTCATCGATCTGCGGAAATTCGCCGACGACACTGGGTACGAGGTTGCCGGGGAGATCCCTTCGCCGATCCTGGGCGCCAAGGGGAATCGCGAATTCCTGCTGCTCTTGAGGCGACGTGGCTGACGCCGTCGGCATCGTCTGCCACCCGCGCATCGATATCGGCGGTGCCCCGGTGATGGAGGCACGCCGCCGGCTGGAACAGCGCGGCTTCCGCGTGTGGACCTATTGCGCCACCGCCGAAGAGCGCCCCGGCGCGCTCGAGGGCGAACTGAACGGCACTCGCTTGATCGTCAGTATCGGGGGGGACGGTACCCTGCTCTGGACGGCTCAGCAGGCGGCGGCCGCGCATATTCCGGTCCTGGGCATCAACGCCGGCCGGCTCGGCTTCCTGACGCAGGTGCAGCTTGGCGAGGAGGGATCGGCGCTCGACCGCTGGGCGGCCGGCGATTTTAGCTTGCAGCGCCGGGCCCTGCTCGAGGCCCGCGTCGACGACCGCGTCTTTCTCGCCCTCAACGACGTGACGGTGCACAAGGGGATCGAGATCAACTTGATCCGCATCGAGGCCTTCGTCGACGGCCAATCGGCGGGCCGGTTCGACGCCGATGGCGTGATCGTCTCGACGCCAACGGGCTCGACCGGGTACGCGCTGTCGCTGGGAGGTCCGATCGTCCATCCGGACGTGCGCGCGATCGTGTTCATGCCGCTGAACCCCCATAGCCTGTTCAACCGCCCGATCGTGCTGCCGGAGCAGTCGCACATCGCACTCCGGCTGCCGTCGGCCTCCGCGATCCTCACCTGCGACGGCCAGCAGACCTACGCGCTCCGGCCGGGAGCCGAGGTGCGGGTCGCCGCACCAGGCCTGCAGGTCGACCTGGTCCAATTCAGCGGAGGGCGCAACTTCTTCGAGTTGCTTCGGCGAAAATTGCGGTGGGGCCTACCGCTCACCGATGGCGACGAGTGACCAACTCGCCGATGCGCCGCATTGGCCAGTTCTGGCGACACGCCTCGGCTCGTGTCACGTCGCAGGAAAGCGCGAATGCTGAGCGAATCCTGGGGCCGCTTGCTCCGTTCTTCCTCGAGCTGCCCGTGAACGACCAGCGGCATGGCCTCGACGTGCTCGAGACGGTGATCCATCTCGAGCGCCAGCCGAGCCGACTGTTGCAGCAGGCCGCGCTGCTCCACGATCTGGGCAAGGCGGCGGCGCATTTCTCGGTGATCGAGCGGAGCGTGACGGTGTTTCTGCGGGCGGTCTCCCCAAAGACTCTGCAGCTGCTGCAGCGATCCCGGCCCACATTCGCCCGCCGCTACCGGGTCTACGCCGATCACGCCCAGATTGGCGCGGATCGGCTGCGCAGCGCGGGCGCCACCGAGCTCGCCATGATCGTCGCCGAGCATCATGCGCCGCATCCGCAATCCGAGGACACCCGTCGCCTGCAGCGGGCGGACGGTCGGAATTGACGCGCGAGATCACCGCCGAGCTCGAGCGTGATCCTGTCTATGTCGTACGAACCCCCGCCTTCGATGGACCGATCGAGCTCCTGCTCACCCTCGCGCAGCGCGCCGAAGTCGACCTCAAGGCGATCTCGCTGGCGAGCCTCACCGACGATTACCTGCGCGCGATCGAGCAGGCGCAGCCGCCGCTCGACCGGCTGGCCGCGTTCCTGGTGATCGGCGCGCGGCTGGTGCAGCTGAAGGCCGCCGGCCTGATGCCGGAGGCGAGGGTGGGGGAGGAGGACGATCTGCAGGCATGGGAAGACGCGATCAAGGGACGCCTCGAAGAGTACAAGCGCTTCAAGGAGCTCGCCGAGTCGCTGATGCGGCGCCACGCCAGCGGACGCTTCACCTTCGCGGGCTTGCTCGAGCCCGACGTGATCCCGCAGGCGCGTGTCCAGGTCAGCCTCGACGCGCTCGCCAGCGCCTTCCGGCAGGTGCTCGACCGCTTGCCACCGCCGGGACAGGTCACGGTAGAGATGGAGCAGGTCTCGCTCGGCGAAAAACTCGAGGAGCTCCGGCAGATGCTGGCGCGGCAAGCGCAGCTCAACTTCAGCGCCATCTTCCGGCACGCGCGCACGCGGCTGGAGGCGGTCGTCACCTTCCTCGCGCTCCTCGAGCTGATTAGAATCGGTGAGGCCCGCGTGGCGCAGGCCTCGGCCTTCGCGGAAATTACGGTGCACGCACAGGAGAGGAAGGAGACAGAATGAGCTCAACGGTCGAGGGTGCGACACAGGTGCGAGATACGACGGGCCTCGCCACCGCCCTCGAGGCGGTGCTCTTCACGCTCAATCGGGCGGTCACGGTGCTGGAGCTTCAGGACATCCTGCAGTCGCCCCTGCCCGACATCGAAGCCGCCGCCACCAACCTCACGGAAGCGCTGGCGGGACGCGGCCTCTTTTTGCAACGCCATCAGGACCAGCTCCAACTGGTGACCGACCCGGCGCAGGCCGATGTGGTCCGTCGCGTTTTACGGCCGGAGTATCCGTCGCGTCTCTCTCCGGCGGCCTACGAGACGCTGGCCATCATCGCCTACCGCCAGCCGCTGACACGCGCCCGCATCGAAGAGATTCGCGGCGTCAACTGTGAGGCCGTGCTGGAGAGCCTCGAAGAAAAAGGACTGATCGAAGAGACCGGCCGCCTGGACGCGCCCGGGACGCCGCGCCTCTTCGGCACGACGATGCGGTTCCTGCAGATCCTGGGACTGAGCAGTCTGAACGAGCTGCCACCGTTACCGCAATCCGGCTCAACCAGTTCCTAGCGCGCTCCGGCGTGGCGGCTCGGCGGAAGGCCGACCAGTTGATTGCGTCGGGACAGGTGATGGTGAACGGTACCCCCGCCGTCCCGGGCCAGCAGGTCACACCGGGAGTCGATCGCGTGACCCTCGACGGCAGCCCGGTCGAACCGGTTTCGACATCGACCTACCTGATGCTGAACAAACCGGTCGGCGTCTTGACCAGCGTCGGCGACGACCGCGGCCGGCAGACCGTGGTGGACCACCTTCCACCGGGACCTCCCCGCGTCTTTCCGGTGGGCCGGCTCGATCTCGATAGCCGTGGGTTGGTGCTGCTGACGGACGACGGCGAGCTGGCGGGCCGCCTGATGCATCCCCGCTACCATGTCGAGAAGGAATACCGGGTCGTGGTCAGGGGCCGGCCCGATGATGCGGCATTGCGGCGGCTGTCAGAGGGGATGATCGTGAGAGGGGAGCGATTCGAGCCGGCAGAGGTCAGGGTGCTCGACGGCGCCGACGGCGACACGCGGCTGTCCACAAACGGGAAGTGCGCCGGCTGTGGCAAGCGCTTGGCTATCCGGTGCTCGATTTGCAGCGCGTGCGCATCGATGGGCTTCAGCTTGGTGAGCTTGCCGAAGGCGACGTCCGTCCACTCCGGGCGGACGAGGTAACCCGTTTGAAGGTCGCGGCGGGACTCTAGGGTGATCATCGCGATCGACGGCCCAGCGGGCTCGGGAAAGACGACCATCGGGCGCATGGTGGCGGACGCCCTCGGCTTCGCCCTGGTCGACACCGGCTTGTTCTACCGGGCCGTCACCGTTGAAGCGCGCCGACGCGGCATTGCGGCCGACGACGTGACCGGACTGCGGCGGATGCTGGGTGAGCTGCGCATCGAGATCAACACGTCGCCGTCGGCGGGTCGTGCCGGACCGCTGCTTTCCATCGACGGCCGGGATATCAGCGGTGCGGCACACGATCCGGCAATCGCTGCCGAGCTCTCGCGGATTTCGGGAATCCCGGAGGTGCGGCGCCTCCTGATCGAGCCGCAGCGGCGCGCGGCGTCGGGTGATGCGGTGATCCTCGGGCGCGACATCGGAACCGTTATCTTTCCCGACGCGGAGGTCAAGTTCTTCTTCACCGCACCGGCCGCGGAGCGGGTCGCCCGGCGGCGACGCGAGCTGGACGAGGCGCGCGGCAGTGCCACACCGGACGCGGTACTCGAACAGGAGGTCGAGGCGCGAGACCGCGCCGACCAGGAGCGCGAAGTCGCGCCGTTACGGCCCGCAACCGATGCTATAATCGTCGCGACTGAGAGCAAGTCGGTCCGTCAGGTTTTCGACGAAGTGATGGCCCGGTTGCCGAAGCACTGATCGCCTTGAGCTATTCCTTCCTTACGGGTCTTGCACGGCTCCTGACGCGAATCGTCCTGGGGTCAAAGTTCGAACTCCGTGGCACAGCGAATGTGCCGCACTCCGGACCGCTCTTGATCGTGTCCAACCACGTGGGTGCCATCGACCCGGCGATCATCGGCGGCTGGACGCCGCGGCCCGTGTGGTTCATGGCGAAGGCGGAGCTCTTCAAAGGCAGCTGGGCATGGCTCATGCGGGGGTACCATGCCTTTCCTGTGGTACGCCATTCCCCTGACCGGACCGCGCTTCGCCGGGCCTTCGCCTTACTCAAGCAAGGATCGGCCGTGGTGCTCTTTCCCGAAGGTCACCGATCGGATGCGGCACGCCTGCTACGCGCCGAGCCCGGTGCCGGCTTCATCGCGCGCCGCTCCGGCGCCCCGCTGGTGCCAATCGCGATCACCGGGTCGCAGAACGTCATCGGCCGGCACAAGGTGCTGCCGCGGCGGACCGAGGTCGCCATGACCTTTGGCGAGCCGTTCCAACTTCCGGAACGAAATCGTGACGGCAGCCCGATGGACCACCAGCAGAGCGCCGACTACCTGATGACAAAGATCGCCGCGCTCCTGCCGTTAGAAAACCAGGGGGAGTACGCGAGCTCGTCCCTCCGGCAGCGCGCAGAAGCATGAAGAAGATCTACGTCCTCGACACCAACGTCCTGCTGCACGATCCGAATGCGATCTACTCCTTCGAGGACAACGAGATCGTGATCCCCCTGATCGTGATCGAGGAGGTCGACGGTCAAAAGCGTCGCCAGGACGAGGTCGGACGGCACGCCCGCTTGATCGCCCACTATTTCGACGAGCTGCGCGCCAAGGGAAAACTCTCCGAAGGGGTCGACCTCAAATATGGTGGCAGCCTGCGCGTCGAATTGACCCACGAAAGCGCCGCGCATCTCCCGGAGGACCTCGATCCCCGCAAGCCCGACAACCAGGTCATCGCCCTGACCCTGCAGCTGAAAGCCGAGAGCAACGGCACGCCCGTCATCCTGGTCAGCAAAGACATCAACGTCCGGGTGAAGGCGGATGCCCTCAACCTCCAGGCACAGGACTACGAGACCGACAAGATGGTGCTCAAGGAAGAGGACCTCTACGACGGCATGACGACGCTGACGGTGACGCCCGACGACATCGAAAACTTCACCAAGACGAATCTCTATCAGCCGTCGAACGGCCAGCTCTACTTCAATCAGTTCGTGCACTTCAAATCGGTGAACGGGACGAAGTCGAGCGCGCTGGGCCGCTACGACGCAACGGCCGGCCAGGTGGTCGGGCTGGCGGCAATCAAGAAGGAAATCTGGGGTATTCAACCCAAGAACCTCGGTCAGCGTTTCGCTTTCGACATCCTGCTCGACGACCGGATTCCCTTTGTCACCATGACCGGCCAGGCCGGCACCGGGAAGACGCTGCTCGCACTGGCGGCCGGGCTCAACAAGGTGCTCGACCAGCATCGCTACCGCCGGCTGCTCGTCACGCGTCCCGTGATTCCCATGGGCAAGGACGTCGGTTACCTTCCCGGCGACAAGGACGAGAAGCTGCGGCCCTGGATGCAGCCGATCTACGACAACCTGGAGTACCTGATGGGCTGCATCTACAAGGAACAGATGGCGGCCGACATGATCCGGCACATCCAGGACAAGGGCCTCTTCGAGGCGGAAGCGCTCACCTACATCCGTGGCCGGAGCATCCCGCAGCAGTTCATCATCGTCGACGAGGCACAAAACCTCACTCCGCACGAGGTCAAGACGATCGTATCGAGGGCCGGCGAGGGCACCAAGATCGTCCTCACCGGCGACCCCAACCAGATCGACCACCCCTACCTGGACTTCCGGAGCAACGGGCTCTGCTATGCGATCGAGAAATTCAAGAACAACCCGCTGGCCGGCCACGTCACGCTCACCAAGGGCCAAAGGTCAGAACTCGCGGAGCTTGCGGCCAAATTGCTGTAAGCGGTGGCCTGATTTGAGAGCATTGCGATAGTGGATCGCACGCTCGTTGCTCTCGATCTCGAAACCACCGGCCTCAGTCCCCGGCTCGATCGGATCATCGAGGTGGGGGCGGTGCGCTTCAAGGGCGACGAGATCCTCGCGACTTTCCACTCACTCGTCCGCCCCGAAGTCGGCATTCCGCGAGCCGTGCAGGAGCTGACCGGGATCCGTGATGCCGACGTGGCCGCGGCGCCCCAGCCGGAGGAGGTCCTGGCGCAGCTGATCGACTTCGTCGGCACGAGTGGGGTGGTGGCACACAGCGGCAACTTCGATCTATCGTTTCTCGTCGACGGTGACGCGCAGCCGGCGTATGTCCTCTTCGATACGCTCGACCTGTCGCGGATCATGCTGCCGGCTGTGCCGAGCCACAGCCTGCCGCACCTGTCCCGCCAGCTTGGGCTGAGCCACCCGCATCCACACCGGGCGCTGTCGGACGCGGACGCCGCGCGGCAACTCTTCCGCTACCTCTGGCAGTTTGCGCGCGGCTTTAAGAGCGAACTGCTCGACCGGATGCTGGAGCTGGCCGACGGCTGGCCGCACCCGATTCACCACTTCCTCGAGGATGCCCGTGCCGCTGGTCCCAGTGGAGTCGACAGCCTGCCGCCGGTACCCATGCCGCCGGCCACAGCGGCCCGGCCGGACACGCCCTCGACCGACCCCCAGGCGATCCGCGCCCTGCTGGGGCCTGATGGTCCGATGGCCGATCTGCTGGACGACTACGAACTTCGCGAATCACAACTGCAGATGACGCTGGCCATCGCCCAGCTGTACGCCCGCGGCGGCCGCCTCCTGGTAGAGGCCGGCCCGGGGACCGGGAAGTCACTCGCCTACCTGGTGCCCGCGGTTCACCACGCGGTCGCGAGAAGGGAGCGGGTCGTGGTTGCGACCAACACCATCACCCTGCAGGAGCAGTTGTTCTCGAAGGATATCCCGTTCATGCGCAGCTGGCTGCCCTTCGACTTCAAAGCGTCACTGTTGAAAGGCCGCTCGAATTACGTGAGCCTGCGACGTTGGAATCGCTATCTCAACGCGCCCAGCCGGCGCGCCGATGGCAGCTGGTTCCACGACGAGGTGAGGTTCAAGCTGCGCATGCTCGTCTGGCTGGCGCAAACCGGCCATGGCGACCGCGCCGAGATCAAGCTCAACGGATTCGACGAGCTGTTCTGGCTGCGGGCGGCGTCGACGGCGGACGATTGCCTGGCCGCCCACTGCGAAAACTACAAGACCCAGCAATGTTTCTACTGGAACAGCCGGCGCGGGGCGCAGGATGCCGACCTGATCGTGACCAACCACGCACTTCTCCTGGCCGACGCGCTCAATGGGGGATCGGTCCTGCCGTCGCACGCGCACCTGGTGGTGGACGAGGCGCACCAGCTCGAAGAGACGGCGGTCGACGCCCTAACCCAGCGAGTGGGGGAGGAGGAGGTGCTGGAAAGCATCGACGGGGCCCTCACCTGGTTCCGCGCCGCGGTCGGCCCGCCGGGTGAGGGGGTGCGCACCGCGGCCGCGGAGACGAAACAGGCGTTGGCCGATTTCTTCCAGGAAGCACGCGCGGTCGTGCGGCAACGACAGCCGGAAATCCCGCTGCGTCCGTCGCGCGAGGAACCGCTCGTCCTCGACTCCCTTCTTCGGTCCTCGTCGGAGGTGGTGCCGCTCTCCGGACTGGCCAGCATGCTCGCCGATCAGGCGATGCGGTTCCGTCGCGCCCTCGATGATGCCGCCGCCCAGTTGCCACTGGAGAGTAATCCCTACGCCCAGCGCGAGCTGGACCTCTTTGTGACCCAGCTCCAGGGGCGAGTCGATCTGATCCGCCAGGCGCTGTTGCAGCCGCGCCCCGATCGCCTCTACTGGATCCGAAGCGAGCGGCGCTCTGGCCGCCCGCTGGTGCAGGCGGCCCCCACTACGGCGGGTCGCGAGCTCCAGGCCCGAGCATTCGCCGACAAGGAAACGGTGGTCTTCACGTCCGCCACCCTCGCGGTGGCCGATTCCTTCGAGTACTTCAAACGGGGTGTCGGGCTCGAGGCATTGAGTACCCACGAGATGGTGCTGGCCTCACCCTTCGACTACCTGTCTCAGGCCCTGCTCTGCCTGCCGACCGACCTCAAGGATCTCAGTGATCTCGCCTTCCTCGATCAGGTCACGAGCGTCGTTGGCGCGATCGCTGAGGCGATCGATGGCCGCACCCTGGTGCTGTTCACGTCCCATCAGCAGCTGCGGGATGTCGCCGACCGGCTCCGGGTGCGAACCTCGCTCGGCGATCTGGCAGTACTGGCGCAAAACCTGGATGGCACCCGCCGCCAACTGCTGGCGCAGTTCCAGGAGGATCCGCGCAGCATCCTATTGGGGAGCAGCAGCTTCTGGGAAGGCATCGACGTGCCTGGAGATGCGCTCTCCTGTGTCGTCATCGTCCGTTTGCCCTTCCGAGTCCCGAGCGACCCGCTCCAGCTGGCGCGGAGCGCGACGCTCGCCGACCCCTTTGGGCAGCTGGCATTGCCCGAGGCGGTCTTGCGCCTCAAGCAGGGGTTCGGCCGGCTGATCCGGCGCCAAAGCGACCGCGGGGCGGTCGTCCTGATGGACCACCGCATTGCCAATCGAACCTACGGTCCCGCCTTCCTCGACGCCCTGCCACGCGCCGCCGTCCACCTCGGGCAGTGCGCGGAGATGGCGCCGGCGATTTCCCAATGGCTGGCCCGCGGCCGCGATGCCCGGGTGTCTGCGGGCGACGTCAAGACCGCGCGCCTCCCGCAGCATCAGGCGTGAGCCAGGATGGCCGGCTCGCGGTCGGGCTGGTTCAGATGGACCCGGCCCTCGGCGATCGCGATCGCAATCTCGAGCGCCATCGGCAATGGGTGCGACAAGCGGCCACCGCGGGCGTCGAGCTGCTGGTTTTCCCCGAGCTCAGTCTGACCGGCTATTTCCTCAAGGACCTGGTAGCGGAAAGTGCGATCCCCCTCGAGGGCGCCGCCATGGACGAACTCCGCGGTCTGTCGGACGGGATCGACGTCGTGCTCGGCGCGGTGATCGAAGAGCCCGACCACCGCTATTTCAACGCCAGCCTCTACTTCAGCCGAGGAGAGCTGGTCCACGTCCACCGCAAGGTGTACCTGCCGACCTATGGCATGTTCGACGAGCAGCGCTATTTTGCGGCGGGCGATCGATTTCGCAGTTTCAAAACCGGATTCGGCCGCGCCGGGATCCTGGTCTGTGAAGACATCTGGCACCTTTCGAGCGCCTACATCCTGAGCCTCGAAGGCGTCGACATGATCATCTGCCCGTCCGCCAGCCCCGGGCGTGGCATCACCACCGACGAGCGGCTGGGAACGGCCGAGTCCTACGGCCTCGTCTGCCGCACCTACGCTCAGTTCCTGACGACCTTCTTCCTCTACTGCAACCGGGTGGGATACGAGGATGGCGCGAACTTCTGGGGCGGTTCGATGGTGATCGGCCCCAACGGTGACATCATGGCGCAACAAGAAGGGACCGACGAGGCGCTCGTCCTCGCCACCATCGACCTGGGTGACGTCCGCCGCGAGCGTCTCGCCAATCCCTTGCTGCGCGACGAGCGGATCGAGCTGACCATCAACGAACTCCGCCGGGTCTGGCATGAGCGCACCCGCAAGCCTTTCTGATCCCGTCTTTCCGCCGCTGCGGATCAACCCCGAGCTGGTCCGCCGCATCCTGGTCGGCTTCATCCGCAACGAGGTGCGCAAGGTCGGGTTCGAGCGAGTCGTCCTCGGCTTGAGTGGCGGCGTCGATTCCAGCCTGGTCGCCACGCTCGCCGCGGAAGCGCTCGGAGCCGACAACGTCCTGGCCCTGATCATGCCCTACAAGACGAGCGACCCCAAGAGCAAGAGCGACGCGCTTCAGGTCGTCCAGCAGCTGGGCATCCATCACCTCGAGATCGACATCAGTCCCCAGATCGATGCCTACTTCGCGCGTTTTCCAGACGCCGACCAGAAGCGGCGCGGCAACAAGATGGCCCGCGAGCGGATGTCGATTCTCTATGACCAGTCGTGGGATTGGCGGGCGCTTGTCATCGGGACCAGCAACAAAACCGAGCTTCTCCTCGGCTACGGAACCATCTACGGGGACATGGCGAGTGCGATAAACCCGGTGGGTGACCTCTACAAGACCCAGCTCTGGCAGCTCGCCGACGCCATCGGCGTCCCAACGTCCATCGTGCAGAAGGCGCCGTCGGCGGATCTCTGGGCGGGACAGTCCGATGAGACCGAGCTCGGCTTCCAGTACCGGATGATCGACCAGCTGCTCTACTACCTGGTCGAGCGACGCTCCACCGTCGACGAGCTGAAGCGGCTCGGTTTCGACGAGGCGTTCATCGTGGACATCATCCGCCGGGTGCGCGACAACCAGTACAAGCGCCGCCTGCCGGTCATCGCCAAGCTGTCCTCGCGCACCATCGACCGCGACTTCCGCTATCCACGCGATTGGGGACACTGATGTCGGGCGGCTGAGGTGGGGACGCTCTACCTGGTCGCCACGCCCATTGGCAACCTCGACGACATCACCCTGCGGGCGTTGCACATCTTGGAGTCGGTGCCGCTCATCGCTGCGGAGGACACGCGGCACACGATGAAATTGCTGACCCACTTCGGCCTGCGCAAGCAACTGATCAGCCTGCACGCGAAGAACGAGGCGCGCCAGCTGCAAACCATCGTCGCTCGCCTCGAGCAGCACGACATCGCGCTGGTCTCCGACGCGGGCACGCCCGCGCTCTCCGACCCGGGCGTGCGGCTGGTCAGCGCCGCCGTGGCCGCCGGCTACCCGGTGGTGCCGATCCCCGGCCCCTCGGCCGTGCTGGCCGCCCTGGTGAGCTCCGGCCTGCCCACCAACCAGTTCACCTTCCTCGGTTTTCTGCCGCGCAAACGCGGGGAGCTGGAGCGGCTGATCCGGGAGACCGCGCAGGCCAAGCGAAGCTTCGTCTTCTTCGAATCCCCGCATCGGATCGTCAAGACATTGGATATAATGGCGTCCGCCCTCGGCCCCCGCTCGCTGGTGGTGGCGCGGGAGATCACCAAGCTCCACGAAGAGTTCTTACGTGGAACGCCGGCGACACTCCTGGAGCACTTCGCGAAATCTCCACCCCGAGGCGAGCTGACGGTCGTGGTAGCCGGCAGCGACTGGAAGGCCAAATGAGTAAGTTCTACGTCACCACGGCGATCGTTTACCCGAATGCCGCGCCCCATCTCGGGTTCATCTATGAGCTGGTGGGCACCGATGCCCTGGCCCGTTATCACCGGCTCGTCGGCGATGAGACCTTCTTTCTCACCGGCACCGACGAGCACTCACAAAACGTACGCCGCAAGGCGGAAGAGGAAGGCGTATCGACCGCGGAATTCACCGCGCGGATGGCGCAGCTCTACCGTGACATCGAGGCGCGCTTCGGCATCTCTTACAACCGGTTCATCCGGACGGAGGACCCCGACCACGTGCAGGGCGTGCAGGCCTTCATCGCGAAGATGCAGGCAAAAGGCGACATTTACAAAGGCGCCTACGAGGGTTGGTATTGCGTCTCGTGCGAGGCCTTCAAGCAAGACGCCGACCTCAAGGACGGGTACTGCCTGATCCACCCCACCCTGAAGGCGCAATGGCTGAAGGAGGAGAACTACTTCTTCAAACTGTCGAGTTACCAGGAGCGGCTGCAGCAGCACATCGACAAGCACCCGGATTTCATCCAGCCAGAAACGCGTCGCAACGAGGTCCTGGGGTGGCTCCGGGCCGGCCTGCAGGATTTCAGCATCTCGCGCTCGACCATCAAATGGGGCATTCCCTTCCCCGGCGACGATAAGCATGTCGTCTACGTCTGGGGCGACGCGCTGGTCAACTACGCCACCGGTGTCGGGTATGGGACCGACGACGCGATGTTCAAGCGCTGGTGGCCGGCCGACCTCCACGTGATCGGCAAGGACATCACGCGGTTCCACTGCTTGTACTGGCCGGCCATGTTGATCTCGGCCGGGGTAGCAGTGCCGAAGCGCGTCTATGCGCACGGCTTCCTCACGGTCCGCGGCGAAAAGATGAGCAAGAGCTTGGGCAACTACATCGATCCGCTGGAAGCCGCCGATCGCTTCGGCGCCGAGTCGGTGCGATATCTCCTGCTG
>VBFF01000160.1:595-29080 GCA_005889285.1 Chloroflexota bacterium | reverse complement strand
CATAGAGCGTCGCCGGCTTGACCTCGAGCAGCTCGCAGGCCTCGGCCGCGTTCAAGTACGGCTCTCCCTGGATGTCGATCACATTCGCTCAAGCCTACGTGAGCCGACCGTTGCAGTCAATAGGTTGCAATACAAATCAACATATGCATACAATGGGTCGTGCTGGATCGCGCCGAGCCGAATCTGTTGCGCCAGGACTTTCCCTACAGTCGCATCCCGCCAATCCGCTTCGAGGCGGAAGCGGTGGCGCTGGCCCTGCCCTCCGATATCTGGATCACGGACACGACCTTTCGCGATGGCCAGCAGGCGCGGGCGCCCTACACCGTGGAACAAATCGTCCATCTCTACGACCTGCTCAACCAGCTGGGCGGGCCGGTGATCCGCCAGACCGAGTTCTTCGCCTACACCGCGGTCGATCGGGAGGCGATCGCCGCCTGCCAGCCACGGTCGGGCCCGGAGGTGACGACCTGGATGCGCGCGTCGCTGGAGGATCTGCCCTCCGTCCAGGCGACCGGCGTCAAGGAAACCGGCATCCTGGTTTCGGCCTCCGATTACCACATCTACCTGAAGATGAACCGTACGCGCCGTCAGGCCGCCGACGACTATGCGCGGGTGGTGAGTTCGGTGATCGACGCCGGCGTCCGTCCGCGCGTCCACCTCGAGGATCTGACGCGCGCCGATCTGGACGGCTTCGTCGCGCCACTGGTGACCTCGTTGCAGGAGCTCGGCCGAAAGGCGGGCGTGCCCGTCAAGTTCCGGCTCTGCGACACGATGGGCTTCGGCCTTCCCTGGCCGGAAGCCGCGCTGCCCCGCGGCGTGCCGCGGCTGGTGCGATTCTTCGCGGAGAGCCTCGGCGTCGCGCCCGAGCACCTCGAGTGGCACGGGCACAATGATTTCCATCGCGGCGAAGTCAACACCGTCGCCGCCTGGCTCTATGGCTGCGCCGCCGCCAATGGTTCGTTCTTCGGCTTCGGCGAGCGGACCGGCAACCCGCCACTCGAAGCCTTGATCATCGATCACGCCGGTTTGCGCGGCGAGACGCCCGGGGTCGATACCACCGCGATCACTCGGGCGGCTACCTATTTCCGCGACCAGCTGGGGACGCCGCTGCCCGCGAACTATCCGTTCGCCGGCGCCGGCTTCAACGTGACCAGCGCCGGCATTCATGCCGACGGCCTGCTCAAGAACGAGGAGATCTACAACATCTTCGACACGGCGCGCATTCTCGACCGGCCGCTCGGCATCACCGTCAATGACCGGTCGGGGCTGGCCGGCATCGCCTACTGGGTCAACACGACGCTCGGCCTGAAGGGCGCCGCCCAGGTGCGCAAAGACGACGCCCGGGTGGGGGCGATCCACCGCGAGGTCGAGCGGCAGTACCAGGCCGGCCGCAGCACGGGCTTCTCTCCCGACGAGATGCAGGCCCTGGCGACGTTGCATTTCGGCAACGCCCTGGCAACGACCACGCGCAGCTAACAAGTTGCCCGAAGTGGGGGAGTTGATGCTGTGAGGCATCCCCCGGATGAGTATCGAAGGCGACCTGACGCCGGCTCTGCAGCCCGATTCCGGGCCGCCTGTACCGCCGGCCGCCCCCGGCGCCGCGGCGGCGCCGCAATCGTGGTTTCTCCGCCACCGGCGCCTGCTGATTCCGGCCGGCGCGGTCCTCGCCCTCGGTGCTGTCAGCGCGGCGGCGGTCCTGATTCTCGCCAAGCAGACCTCCACGATCGAGAAAATGGTGCCCGCGAGCGCGGACGTGATCGCCGTGGCCAACCTCGATCCTTCCGTTGCGCAGAAGGTCAACCTGCTCCGCGCGGTGCACAGCTTCCCCGATTACAAGACGGACAAGGCCATCGCCGACAAGCTCGACCTGGCCTTGAAGGACTCGGGATTTACGTTTAGCAGCGATATCCAGCCCTGGCTGGGATCGCAAATCGCCTTCAGCGCGCAGCTGAACCTGGTCAAGACCGAGAACAGCCCGTCGGCCTTTTACGCCGTCTCCCGTGACGACGCGAAAGCGCAGGCGATGCTGGCGAAGGTGCGCGCGAGCACCTGGGGCAAGAAGTTCCAGTGGAAGGACGAGACCTATAACGGCTTCGCCATTTCGATCGCGACGCCGACGGACAAATCGCAGAAGGCCCTCGCCTACAGCTTTGTCGATCACGTCGTTGTCGTCGCCACCTCGAGCGCGATGATCCACGAGATCATCGACGCCGAGCAGGGCCGCGCGGCCCGCCTGGTCGACTCGAATGACTACAAGGCCACCCTGGCCGCGTTGCCCTCGGACCGGCTTGGATACGTCTACGTGAACGGCAAGTCGCTGGTCGCCGGCGTGAAGAAAGAGATGGCGACCACGCCGGCCTTCAGCCTCGCGCTCAAAAACCTGAACGATGTCGACGCGCTGCAAGGAATTGGGGCGACACTCTCAGCCAACGGCGACGGCATCGTGGCCGATGTCCTGGTGAAGGTCGATCAATCGAAATTGTCGCCCGCAACGCGCGACGCCTTCGCGCACGCGGGGAAGGCCGACCTCCTGGTCAAGTGGATTCCCAAGACCAGCGACGGATTCCTCGCGATTACCGGCCTGAACAAAACGATCCAGGCGGCGCTCGACCAATCGGGCAACCAGGCGTCCGTCAAAGCCGCCACCGATGCGATCGGCCTGACCGGTGCCGCGGGCCTCCTCCCGCATCTGACCGGCGACGCCGGGCTGGAGGTCGAGTTCAGTGGCAGCGGCGTGCCCGCGGGCGCCATCCTCCTCGGAACCAATGACGCCAAGACCACGAATGCGTTCTTCGCCAAGCTGCTCGCGCTGGCGGACGGAGCTGTCGGCTCCAGCCTGTTAGGCGGGGGTTCCAGCTTCGGTTCGCCGAGCCCGCCAATTGCGCCGGCCAGCCATATCACGACGACCACCTACCGGGGCGTCGTGATCAGCTCCTGGACCTCCCCGGCGTTGGGTGGGTTGGGGGCCAGCGTCTTGAGCCCCTCGTATGCCGTGCTCGACGGTATGGGCATCCTGGCGTCGACGACGGCCGAAGTCAAGGCGATCATCGATACCCACAAGGATGGGGCGAGCATCGCCTCCGACCCGACCTACAAGTCGGCAAGCGCCGGGTCGCTCGCCAGCCCCTCGGGCATCATCTACCTGGACATTGCCAAGCTGGTCGACACGATCCGCAAGTCGCCCTTGGGATCCCAGGCCGGACTTGGCTCCAACAGCGCCTTGTCGGCAAACGTGGGTCCGGTCAAGGCCGTGATCCTGACCGCGTCGAGCCAGGCGGACCGGGCGACCGAACGCTTCTTCGTGATCGTCCGCTAGCCACAATTCGAATTCGATTTGCCCACTGGACCGCGCGCGGGGGTACCTGCTAGCATGGTGACTGACGTGTCAGTCAGTAGCCGGACCGCCAGCGAGTCGCCCCTGACCGAACGGCAGTGGGTGCGCCGTGGGGAGCTGCTGGAGGCCGCCCGCCGGGTCTTCGAGCGTGATGGTTATCACGGCACCACCGTTAGTGCGGTCGTGCAGGCCGCCGGCCTCTCGCAGGGGGCGTTCTATCTCTACTTCACCGACAAGAAGGGGATCTTCGCGGCCCTCCAGGATGAGATGGCGACGCTGCTCCGCCGCCGCATCTACTGGGTCACCCGGGATGAGTTGGATGCCCGCCGGCGGCTCGAGGCGGGGCTGCGGGCCTACTTCGAGTTTTATGACGAGTACCCGGCGTACAACCGGCGCCTGACGATCGAGGGGCTTGGCATCGACGGCAGTTTCGAGGCTCGCCAGACGGAGCTGCACCAGACCCTCGCGGCGGCCTTTGAGCCTACCCTGCGCGAGCTTGGCGTGCGGGCGACCACCGTGGCGGCTTTCGCGCTGCTCGGTCTGGCGGCCCAGCTGGCCTACTGGCAGCACTTTCAGCGCCAACACGAACCATCCATGAGCGCCGCCCAGCTCGCCCACGCGTGCGCCAGCCTGTTCGTCGATGGCGCCGGATCGATCCCAACCCCGCTACCACAAGAAGGAGGCACCCATGCCTGAAGCCAAGGAAGTCTTCGCGGAAATCGAGAATCGGATCAAGTCGCATCCCGAGAAGTCGGCAGGCCTGAATGCGACCTACCAGTTCGACCTGAGCGGCGAATCGTGGACCCTGAAGATCGCCAACGGGGCCCCTGAACTCATCCAGGGACCGGCGCAGAGTCCGAACACGACGCTGATCGCGACGACGGATGACTGGATGAACATCGCGACCGGCAAGTTGAATCCCGTGACGGCCTTTATGCAGCAGAAGCTCAAGGTCAAGGGCGACATGGGACTGGCGATGAAACTCCAGGGGCTGTTGCAGTAGTGACCGACGCGCGCTGGGTCGGCCGGAGCTACGAAACCGCGCCCTACCAGGTCACGGAGAAATCGATCCGGGACTACATGGCGGCCGTCGGCGATGAGCGGGACGGCGGCGACCTGCTCGCGCCACCGACGTATGCCATGGTCTACGGCTTCGATGCCTTCTGGCAACTGTGGACCGACCAGGAGGTGGCGCTGGACGTCGCACACCTGGTGCACGGAGAGCAACGATTCAGTTTCGTAAGGCCGGTCCGTCCGGGCGACCGCATCCGCACGACCGGGCGGCTGACCGCCATCAACACGCGCGGCGACATGGAGCTGGTGACGTTCGAGCTCAAGGCCGTCGACGAGCAGGACCATCCGGTCTCCGACGGCACGGCGCTGTTCATCATCCGCAAGCCATGAAAACGATGAGCACATTGGATTTCGAGCAGGTCAGTCCCGGGCAAGCCTTGCCACCGCTCACCAAGCACGTGACGGTCGAACAGATCCGGCAGTACGCCGAGGCGTCCGGCGACCGCAACCCGATTCACCTGGACGAGACCTTCGCGCGTTCCGCCGGCCTGCCAGGCGTGATCGCCCATGGGATGCTCACCATGGCCTTCGCCAACCAGATGGTCACCGACTGGCTGGGTGACCGTTCTATGCTCAAGCGCCTGCAGGGTCGCTTTGCCGGGATGGTTGTCCCCGGAGACGACGTGACCTGTACGGGAACGGTTGCATCGAAAGACGACGCGACGCGGCGCATCCTGATCACCCTGGTCGTCACGAATCAACGCGGAGAGAAAGTCTTTAACAAAGGTGTGGCGGAGGCCGCGTTTCCGCCCCAAAAGGAGTAGTACTGATGCCGCTTGACTTCACGTTGACGCCCGAGCAGGAAGACATCAAGGCCCTCGCCCACGAATTCGCCGAGAAGGAGATTCGGCCGGTGGCGGCGCACTATGACGAGACGGAAGAGTTCCCCTGGCCAGTGCTCAAGAAAGCCCACGAGGTCGGCTTGACGCCGGTTGCCGTGATGCCCGAGGCCTACGGCGGTGGCGGTCTCGACATGATCTCCAACATGCTGATCGCCGAGGAGTTGCACTGGGGTTGCGCTGGCATCGCGGTGGCCATCACCGGCACCGGTCTGGCCGCCACGGCGATTCTCGCCATGGGCAACGAGGCGCAGAAGCAGAAGTGGATCCGCGAGTTTTGCAGCGCCAAGAGCCCGGTGGTCGGCGCCATGGGTCTCACCGAACCGGGCACCGGTAGCGATGCCATGGCGATCGCGACGGCGGCAAAGAAAGTCGACGGCGGCTACCTGCTCAACGGAACCAAGCAGTTCATCACCAATGGCGGCATCGCCGACCTCCACGTGATCTTCGCCAACACCGACCCGAGCATCGGCGCAGCCGGCATTGCGGGCTTCGTGGTCGAGAAGGGCAACAAGGGCCTCAGCATGGGCCGGAAAGAAAAGAAGCTGGGCGTTCGCGCCTCGCACACCGCGCAGGTCATCCTCCAAGACTGTTTCGTGCCGGCGGAGAATCGCCTGGGCGGCGAGCCGGGTGATCCCGATGCCGGTCCTGGGGCACTCGGCGCGCTGCAGATGCTCGAGTACTCCCGGCCGGCGGTCGCCGCCGGCTCGCTTGGTATCGCCCGCGCCGCCTACGAGTACGCACTCGACTACGCCCAGCAGCGGGTGGCGTTCGGCAAGCCCATCATCAAGCACGAGGGCATCGGCTTCAAGCTGGCCGAGATGGCGATCAACATCGACGCCGCGCGCCTGCTCACCTGGCGGGCGGGCTGGATGGCGCAGAACAACATGCTCTTCACGCGCGCCGAGGGCAGCATGGCGAAGGCCTTTGCCGCCGACATGGCGATGCAGGTCACCGTGGATGCGGTCCAGGTCCTCGGCGGCAACGGGTACATCCGCGAGTATCCGGTCGAGAAGTGGATGCGCGACGCCAAGATCTACCAGATCTGGGAAGGGACGTCGGAAATTCAGCGCCTGGTGATCTCTCGCGCGATCTCGGGCGAGCGCCGTCCGCTGACCCGCGAACAACCCAAGCCCCAGATCCGGAAGGCGAGCTAGCCATGATCGACCTCAAGGGGAAAGTCGCTCTGGTCACGGGCGGGTCGCGCGGCCTGGGCCGAGCCGACTGCCTGGCCCTGGCGCGCGCCGGCGCCGACGTCGTGGTCACGGACATCTTGATCGAAAGTGATCCCGAGCTGGAGAAGACGGCCGAAGCCTCACAGAGCGCCCTCTCGCAGGCGATGGCCTCTCAGAAAGCCGTCTATTCCGAGAAAACCTCCAGCGAGATTCGCGAGATGGGGCGGCGCTCGATCGCCGTGAAGATGGACGTTACCAATCGAGAGCAGGTCAAGGCCGTGGTCGACCAGGTGGTGAGCGAATTCGGCAGCCTGGACATTCTGGTCAACAATGCCGGAACGCTCGACCACATGGGGACCGTCGACAACCAGGTCGACGCGCTCTGGGACCGCGACCTCAAAGTCAATCTGACCGGCGCCTTCAATTGCTCGAAGGCGGTCTGGCCCCACATGAAGCAACGCAACTGGGGCCGGATCATCATGATGTCATCGATCGCCGGCGCGCTGGGAGGCTTTGGGCAGGCGAGTTACTCGACGACCAAGGCTGGGCTCGTCGGGCTGGCAAAAACGCTCGCGCTGGAGGGGGCCCGCTACAACATCACGGTCAATGCCATCGTGCCGGGCATCATCGGCACCGAGGCCTTCAAGATGGGCCGTCCCGATATGAACGAGCGCATGATCAAGCGCGTGGCCCTGCGCCGCCCTGGCGAGCCAGAGGACATCGCCAACGCGATTACGTTTCTTTGCTCGCCGGCGGCGGGCTATATCACCGGGGTGGCCCTGCCGGTGACGGGCGGCCTGGACCTGTTCACGTTTTGATGGCCGGCCTGCTTGACGTCTCCACGACGGACTTCGTGACGACGATTCGCATGAACCGGCCACCGGTCAATGCCCTGATCGCCGAGCTCCAAGAGCAACTAATCGAGGCGCTGAACCGGGTCAAAGACGACGATGCAACCCGCGTCGTGCTGCTGACGAGCGCCATCGATCGCTACTTCATGGCCGGCGCGGACATCAAGTCCATGGGGGGCGAGGGCGGATTCGATCGCGAGAATCCCGCGACGCTGGAGCGGGTGGCGCAGATGTCCCGCCGCAGCCAGGCCGCCTTCACCCAGATCGAGCATTTTCCCAAGCCCTTGATCGCCGCCATCAACGGGCACGCCCTGGGCGGTGGCTGCGAGCTGGCGCTCGCCTGCGATTACCGCCTGATGATCGATGACTCGCGCTCGACGATCGGGCAGACCGAAACCAGCCTGGGGCTGATCCCAGGTGCCGGTGGGACACAGCGCCTGCCCCGACTCGTGGGGAGGACCCGCGCCACCGAGATGATCTTCGAGTCGATCCGGCTCAAGGCGCCGGAGGCGGCTGCCATCGGGCTCATCAATGCGGCGCTGCCCGCCGATGGATTCCACGATGCTGCGCTCGCGCGCGCCCGCCGGCTGGCCCAGGCGGCGCCGATCGCCTTGCGGCTGGCCAAGGAGGCGCTGCTGGCCGGCCTGGAGCGGTCGCCCGGCAAGGGCTACGAGGTCGAAGCCGAGAACTTCGGCAAGGCCGCCATGACCGAGGATGCGATAAGGAAAGTAAATTTTCGCGGCCTGCCAGTAAGCAGGACCCGGTTCACGCGTTCTCAAGAGCAGAGAATTCTTGTAAACCGGGAGGGTTATTTTCATGCTTCGATGGATCATGGTTGTGGCCGCTGCGGCCGGCTTGCTGGCGGTGGGTGCCCTATCCGCCGTGGCGGGCAACGCACACGGAAAGGCCGTCAGCACGCTGGCCACCGGCACCACGCTCAAGAGTGAGGCCCGGGGCGACGCGATCAGTGCGCTCGCCAGCGCGAAGGGCGAGGCGAAGTCCGACGCGGCGAAGGCAGATGCCAGCGCCGATGCCGCCGACACAGATGCGGACGACACTGACGAAGCAACGAGCGACAGTGATGCGCACGGCGATGCGGTGAGCGCGGTCGCGAAGAGCGACGCAACCGCGGCCCATCAGACCGGCAAGAAGACCGTCAACCACGGCGGTGCCGTCAGCGCCGTGGCCCACGAGCACGACAAGTAGCCGACCACCGTTCCAGAAAACGGCGGCCGTGAGCCGCCGTTTTCTTTATGAGCCCAACGGCGAGAACTGGCGGACGCGGTCGCGGATAGCCGTGATGACCGCCTCCACACGGTCAGCATCCGGGCCGGAGGCGCGCAAGATGAGCTCCCGTGTTTGCGTCTGCGGATAGGATCCCAGCGACACGTCCGGATATTCACGTTCGAGGTCCCGCATGACGTCGTGGAACATGCTCTCCGGCGCCAGGCGATAGTGCAGCTCGCGCACAGCGTCACCGTGGCTGCCCGTGAGGTATCGGCTCTCGATGTCTTCGTAGACCGAGCGAAGCTCGTGGGGCACGCCCGGTAAGGCAAAGAGATATCGATCCTGCCCCAGGTCGAAGGCCAGGCCGGGCGCCATGCCAGCACCGTTACGCACCAGCGCAGCGCCTTCCGGCAGCATCGCCATCCGCCGGTTGCCGGCATTCAGCCCGGCGGTGCCGCGGCGCTCTGCCATCTTGTTGATAAACATCAGGTTCTGCATCTGGGCGCCGACCTCGCGCCGGTAGGCGAGTGGCTGGCCGAGCGCGCGGGCCAGTGCGACATACGTCCGATCGTCGGGTGTCGGCCCGAGCCCGCCGCACACGAAGATTCGTGAGAGCTCGGGACGGGCGACGTGCTCGTGGATCGCCGCGACGATATCTTCGTCGACGTCCCCGACGGTCGTGATCAGCCGCACCGTGTATCCACACTGAAACAATCGGCCGGCGAGCCAGTTGGAGTTGGTGTCGACTGTGAATCCGCGCAGGATCTCGTTGCCAACGACGATGATGCTCGACTGCGGCACGCGCCCATAATGACAGGGAATGCCCAGATCCGCCTACGAACGCAGCAAGGGCGTTGAACGTGTCACCTGGCGCGAGTTTCCCCTCGGAAAGGGCATCGCGCTTTCGATCCTCGACGAAACGACTGCAACCGGTCGCCAGGTAAACGGCCAGACGCTGCTCGACGTGCTCGACGAGGCCGCCGGGCTGCCACCCTGCAAGCTAACCGTGGCGGACCGCCCGCAGCGCCACCGAACGCGGGGGGGCAAATTAGAACTCAAAACCTACGGCTACTACCGGATCGCGTTGGAGTCGACGCCCCAGCGCGGATCGATCAGGATCTACAACCTCACGGCGATTCGGCAGCAGGTCCTCGCGCCCAAGGTCTTTCTCGAGACGCTGCTCCACGAGTGGGTGCATCATTACGATTTCACCGGACTGCAGCTCGATCGGTCGCCGCATACGTCGGGATTCTTCGCTCGCATCCGCGACCTGGCCGAGACGCTAGGCGTTGGCTTCGTCGCGCCGCCCAAGCGCGAGGTGTCGTCGTCGGCGACCCCCGAGGACGTCACCGTCGCGACCGACCGCCTGCGACCCGGTGGCGTCCCGCCACCGAAGTGGATCCGGGATCAGGTGCTTGCGCTCTTCGGCCACTCGGGTCGTAGCCAGGGGTAAAACCCGAACGCTACAATACGGCGGGCGTTCAACCGCCCCACAGACAGGAAGGGAGAGAAAGTAGCTCTGCTCGTCGCCACGCGCATCGGTGATTCCACGGCTGTCCTGGCCGTCGTCAGCCTGGCGGCACTGGTCGCGCTGGCATACGGGGCACTACTGACCCGCTGGGTGCTGGCCGCCAACGCCGGCAACGAGACCATGGGACGGATCGCGCGCGCCATCCAGGAGGGCGCCGCCGCCTATCTGAATCGCCAGTACAGCGTGATCGCCGTGATTGGCATCCTGCTCGCGCTGGTGATCACGTTTGCCATCAACTGGGAGACCGGCGTCCTGTACATCGTTGGCGCCGGCTGCTCCGCGCTCGCCGGCTACGTGGGGATGAACGTCTCGGTGCGAGCGAATGTGCGGACGGCGCAGGCGGCCACCCGCGGACTGGATCAGGCGCTGCAGCTGGCGTTCCGAGGCGGGGCCGTCACCGGACTCTTCGTGGTCGGGCTCGGGCTGCTGGGCGTGGCGGTTTCGTACTGGGTCTTTCAGAAGCCCCAGTCCCTCGTCGGCCTGGCGTTCGGCGCCAGCCTCATCAGCGTCTTCGCCCGCCTGGGGGGTGGCATTTTTACCAAAGCCGCCGATGTGGGCGCCGACCTCGTCGGCAAAGTCGAAGCCGGAATCCCCGAAGACGATCCACGGAATCCGGCCGTCATCGCCGACAACGTCGGCGACAACGTGGGGGATTGCGCCGGGATGGCCGCGGACCTGTTCGAGACCTATGCCGTGACGGCGATCGCCGCCATGCTCCTGGGCAGTCTCCTCTTCCCCGGAGAAATCCAGTACGTGCTCTTTCCCTTGATCCTGGGGGCCGTCTCGATCATCGCGACGGTCATTGGCACGCTATTTGTCCGTCTCGGCCGCAGCACCTGGATCATGGGTGCCCTCTACCGCGGTCTCGGCGTCAGCGCCGTGCTGGCGCTGGCCGGCTTTCTCGTGGTGACGCTGCTGGCCGGCCTGAATATCAACCTGTTCTGGGCCGCCGTCGTCGGCGTCGTGGTGACCATCGCGTTGGTGGGGATCACCGAGTTCTTCACCAGCGCGGACTTTCCACCGGTCCGGCTGATCGCGCGCGCCTCGACGACCGGTGCCGCCACCAACATCATCGCCGGCCAGGCGATCGGCATGATCAGCACCGCGCTCCCGGTGCTCGTCATCGGTGCGGGCATCCTGGTGTCCTATTTTCTGAACCAGCAGCCGGGCGACGATGGCCTGTACGGCATCGCTATCGCCGCCATGTCAATGCTCTCGATGACGGGCATCATCGTCGCCATCGACGCCTACGGCCCTATCACGGATAATGCCGGCGGCATCGCCGAGATGGCAAACCTCCCCGAGTCGGTTCGAAATATCACCGACCCCCTCGATGCCGTTGGCAACACGACCAAAGCCGTCACCAAGGGATACGCGATCGGCTCCGCCGGGCTCGCGGCCCTGGTGCTCTTCTCCTCGTACACCGAGGAAGTCAGTCGGGGGACGCATTTGCCATTCGATCTGACCGACCCCCTGGTGATCGTCGGGCTGTTCTTCGGCGGCATCCTGCCCTTCCTGTTCGGCTCGCTGAGCATGCTGGCGGTCGGCCGGGCCGCGGGCCAGGTCGTCGTCGAGGTGCGCCGGCAGTTTCGCGAGATCAAGGGCCTCATGGAAGGCACCGCGCAGCCCGAGTACGGCCGGGCGGTCGATCTCGTCACGCGGGCGGCCCAACGCGAAATGATCATCCCAGGGCTGATTCCGGTGGTCGCGCCACTGCTGGTGGGCTTCACGCTAGGGCCGAAGGCGCTCGGCGGCATGCTCATTGGGTCGATCGTGACCGGGATCTTTCTCGCGATCCAGATGACCTCGGGTGGCGGTGCCTGGGACAACGCCAAGAAGTACATCGAGGATGGGCACTTCGGTGGCAAGGGAACGGAGACGCATGCCGCCGCAGTCACCGGCGACACCGTGGGCGATCCGAATAAAGATACCGCCGGGCCGGCGATCAACCCCATGATCAAGGTCGTCAATATCATCGCCATCCTGATCGCCCCCATGGTCGCCGCACACTCGCTGATTCACTAGTTGTCCGTCGCAGCGATTCTTGAATAAACTTGAGCCATGGACGAATACCTGCTCGAGATCAACGATCTGCGCCGCCGGATCGCGAAGCTGAAGTTCGAGCGCGGCTCGGTCGTGATCATCGAGGAGCTGGAAGCCCAGCTTCGAATCCTCAAGGCGATTTACGAGTCGGCGTCTGCGCTGTTCTCGGCCGGAGAAAAAGACCGCCGCCTGCAGGCCGGCTTTCGGGAGCGTCAGCTGGGAAGCTGGACGTTCGACAACGTCTATTTCTATGTCTATGAGCAGGCCGTCGCCCTCGAGCCCGATGGCCACGACCTGGCGACCTTGATCTGGCACTACGACTACGCGAGCCCACTGCTGAGCACGGTCGCCGCCAAATAAAAAGGGCCTCCAGCGGGAGGCCCTTTGTACGATATCTCCTTAGCTAGCCGCGTGCTTGCTGTGGCCGTAGGCGTGGCCGTGGCCGTGCGACGCGGTCGAGTCTGCCGAATCGGTCTCCGGTGCCTCCGGAGTCTCGGTCGCCGTAGCGTCCGTAGCGTCGGTCTTGTTGGTCTTCGGTGCCGCGGTCAGCTGCGTTTTGCACCAGGCGCTGGCGCCGCTCATCAGCTTCCCGTGGTAGTTCTTCGACAGCGTGACCGAACCGGTCGTGCTGCCCTGCGGCGCGAGCGCGATGTTCTTGTTCTTCGCGAGGAACGACACGCATTCCCCGGCGGTCTTGAAACCACCGGTGGGCAGCGTCAGCGTCGTCGTCCCGTTGAACCCGATGACGTTCAGCGTGTGGTCACCCGAGCCCAGGGTGATCGGCGTCGAGGTAACGGTAATGGTGTTGTTTGCGTTCGCGGCCGCATAGGCACCGGCGGCGCCCAGCGTGAGCGCGCCAGCAGCGAGACCGGCCGCAATCTTCACCTTCGATGTCAGTCGAAACATGCTTGTTTAGGTCCTCCTTATGTGAATTCGAGACCTGCTAACTAAAACGGCCTGAGTACGAAGTCGCGTATGGCAGTGGCCCGGTTTGTTACATGTGATCGGGCGGCGGGTTACCGTTTGCTCACGGGCAGTCGCGCGGCCCCGCGTATCCTGAAACGGACCTTGCGCCCCGAGATCGAATTGCACCCTGTGCCGCGACTCCCTTCGCCCGCGGCGTCATGGCGTCAGCGGCTCCTGCTGCCGCTCGCCTTCACCGGCGGCCTGGCCAGCCTGGGTATCGAGTTTGCCGCCGCCCGCCTGCTGGCGCCGTTCTTTGGGCAGTCGCTGTTCATCTGGGGGACACTGATCGGGCTGATCTTGATTTATCTGACGATCGGCTATTACGCCGGCGGCCGCCTCGCCGACCGCCGCCCCGACGCGAGACTGCTGTTTCAGCTAGCCGGCGCGGCGGCTCTTCTTACGGCGGCGATCCCGATCGTGTCGAGGCCGATCCTGTCCGTTGCCCAGAGTGGCTTCGCCCAGGTCTCTGTGGGCCTGGTGCTGGGCTCGCTGATTTCCGTCATCGTGCTCTTCGCCGGCCCGGTGATCTTGTTAGGCATGGTCTCGCCCTTCGTGATCCGGCTTCGCATCCGGCACCTGGAAACCGCCGGCAACGCCGCGGGCGCCGTCTACGCCCTGTCGACGCTGGGCAGCATCCTGGGGACGTTCCTGCCGGTCTTCTGGCTGATCCCGACGTACGGGACGCGTCCGACGATTTTCGTCCTGGCGTTTCTGCTGGGCGCGATCTCGACCGCCGGGCTCTACGAGCCAGGCCGAAGACGCCTGTATTTATTAATTCCTGTCTTGATCCTGGTCCTGGCGCTGCTGTCAGGCGGCGCGATCCGCGGGGCGGCCTACGGTGAGCGCGTCTATGAAACCGAGTCGGCCTACAACTACATCCAGGTCATTCGCTCGGGCAACGAGACCCAGTTGCTGCTGGACGAAGGATCGGCCGTGCATTCGATCTACGACCCGACGAGTTTGTATACCCACGGCTATTGGGACGATGCCCTGCTGGCCCCCTACTTCGGCTCGGGCCACGCTCCCGGCCGGGTCGCCCTGGTCGGCCTTGCCGGCGGCACGGTCGCCCGGCGAAATCGACCCCAAGATCGTCGACGTCGGCCGTCGGTACTTCGACATGAACGAGCCGAATTTGCACGTCACCGTCGCCGATGGCCGCTACTGGATGGCGACCCAGGCCGGACAATACGACGTCATCCTGGTCGACGCCTACCGCCAGCCGTATATCCCGTTCTATTTGACAACGCGCGAGTTCTTCGAGAGCGCGAAGGCGCACTTGAACCCTGGCGGCGTCCTGGCGATCAACGCCGGCCGGACACCGACCGACAATCGCCTCGTCGACGCCCTCAGTGGGACCCTCAACGCCGTCTTCAAGAACGTTTTCGTGCTTGACTCCAATCGGCGGTTCACGAACAGCGTGATCTACGCCACGTCGAGCTCAACGTCCGTCGATCAGTTCATCGCCCGCGCCGGCGCCGAAACCAACCCCAAGCTCCAGCCGATCGCGGCCGAGGCGTTGCAGACCGGCGGCGTCCGGCAGGTCCGGCCCAACGGCATTGTGTTTACGGACGATCTGGCGCCAGTCGAGCGCCTGATCGATGACATCATCCTGAGCTATATACGAAGCTCGGGGTAAACTTGTCCTGATGGCTGTCACGCAACTCTCAGAACAGAGCGTTCTCGAGGCGCTGTCCACGGTGCAGGATCCCGAGCTTCACCGCCCGATGATGGAGCTCAAGATGATCCAGGACGTGGCCGTCGTCGATGCCGCGACGATCGGCATGCGGGTGGTGCTGACGACGCCGGCATGCCCATTGAAAAACAAGATCCACGACGACATCGACGCCGCGCTGGCGACGCTACCCGGCTCGCCGAAAGCGCAGATCAAGTGGGACGCGCAGGTCTCGCGCACCGGCGGCGTGCCGCAGAAGCAACAGGTGCCGGGAGTCAAGAATATTCTCTCCGTCGGCGCCGGGAAGGGCGGCGTCGGCAAGTCGACCTGCGCCGTGAACATCGCACTGGCCCTCTCGCAGCTGGGCGCGCGGGTCGGGGTGCTCGATGCCGACGTCTACGGCCCCAACGTGCCGATCCTGCTGGGCGCCGAACACGAGAAGCCGTATGCCGAGAACGAGAAGATCATCCCCATCCAGCGTTACGGCCTGAAGATTATTTCGATTGCCTTCTTCATCGAGCCCGACAAGCCGGCCATCTGGCGCGGGCCGATGCTTTCTGGCGCGGTACGACAGTTTCTCTTTGACGTCAACTGGGGGGAGCTCGACTATCTGGTCGTCGACCTGCCGCCCGGGACGGGCGACGTGCAGCTCACCATGTCACAGAGCATCCCGATGACCGGCGCCGTCGTTGTTTCCACGCCTCAGGACGTCTCGACCGCCGACGTCGGCCGCGCGATCCAGATGTTCAACACGCTGAAAGTGCCGAATCTCGGACTGGTCGAGAACATGAGCTACTTCGTTTGTCCCCATTGTGGCCAACGGGACGATATCTTCGGCCACGGCGGAGCGAAAACGCTCGCCGAAAGAATGAATATCCCGTTTTTGGGCGAGATCCCGCTCGATCGGCGCATCCGCGAGGGCGGTGGTCCGGGCGTGCCCTTGATGGTCCACGAGCCAGATTCGCCACTGGCGGCTGTCTATCGCGACGTGGCATCCCACCTCGCGGCCCAGGTCAGCATTCGGAACTTCAAGCAGGCGAGCGTCATTCCACTGCGGACGATCTAGATATAAACTCTCGTCGTTGAGCCCTCGACGGCGCCTGGTGGCGGTCTGTGGTGAATCAGACCCCCGGACGCCACTCGCGGATCTAGCCTTCGAGTTGGGCCGCGGCATTGCGCAGCGCGACTCCGTGCTTGTCTGCGGCGGGCTGACCGGCGTCATGGAGCACGCGGCTCGCGGCGCCCGAGCCGCGGGCGGGCTGACGATCGGGCTCCTGCCCGGCGAAGACGTTCACGACGCGAACGCCTATATCGATATTGCAATTGCCACCGGGCTGGGGCATGCCCGCAACGCGATCCTCGCCCGCACGGCCGACGGCGTGGTCGCGCTCGGTGGCGGCCTGGGCACGCTGTCCGAGATCGCCCTCGCGCTGCGCAACCGGCGGCCGACAATCGGCATCAAGACCTGGCGCTTCGACCGGCAGGATCGCACCGAGCCGGAGCTGCCAGTCGCCGAGAACGCCACGGAGGCGCTGGACTGGCTCTTCGCCCAGATGGGCCGCCCGTCATGAGCGCGCCCCACCAGCTCGATGAACGCGCCCGAGCCGGATTCCGGCAGGCGTTTGGGTATCTGCCGGGCGCCGTGGCCGTCGCGCCCGGACGCATCAATATCATCGGCGAGCACACCGACTACAACGAGGGCTTCGTCCTGCCGGCCGCCATCGACCGGCATATCGGCGTCGCGCTGCGGCTGCGGCGCGACGGGCGCGTTGCCCTGCGCAGCGATCGCTACCAGACCAATGTCGATCTCGAAGCCGTACCGGCACGCCGGCTGGGGAACTGGGCGGACTATCTGATCGGCGTTGCCCGCGCCATCGACCAGCGCTATGACAAGGGACCCGGATTCGATGCGTTCGTCGCCTCGGACATTCCGGTTGGATCGGGACTCAGCTCATCCGGCGCCCTCGACGTTGCTAGCGCCGTCGCCCTGCTGGCCGCGCGCGGCATCGAGATGCCCGCCCTGGAAACGGCGCAGCTCTGCCAGGCGGCGGAGAACGGCTTCGTCGGCGCGCACACCGGGATCATGGATCCTTTCACGGCACTGAAGGCGCGAGGCGGTAATGCGATTCTCCTCGATTGCCGCTCGATGCGCGACGAGCAGGTGCCGCTTCCCGACGGACGTTACGCGTGGCTGCTCGCCGACAGTCGGGTGCGGCACGAGCTGGCCTCGTCGGCGTATAACGAGCGCCGGCGGGAGTGTGAGGCGGCCGCCTCCGCGCTCGGTCTGCGCAGCCTGCGAGATGCAACCGACGCCGACCTGCCAAAAATCGCCAACCCGGTGGAGCGGCGCCGCGCCCACCACGTTGTCACGGAAAATGCCCGCGTCCTGCAAGCGGCCGACGCGCTTCGCCGGCGCTCGCCGCGAGGCCTCGGTCCGCTTCTCTATGCATCTCATGAGAGCCTGCGGCTCGATTTCGCGGTAAGCTGCCGGGAGCTTGACTGCCTCGTGGAGCTTGCCGCAGGGATGCCCAAGGTGATCGGCGCGCGAATGATGGGCGGCGGTTTCGGCGGCTGCGTGCTGGTGCTGCTCGAGGCGGGCGCCCTCGATGACGTCGCGCAGCACCTCGCCGAGGGGTACGCCGACGAATTCCACAAGTCGCCTGAGTTCTATCGCGTCCGTTCCGTGGACGGTGTCATGCCCGAGAGGACGACCTGATGCCGCTGAACGATTGCCTGTCGATCTTTCCCGTCCAGGCATTGAATCGCCAGGAGCTGAACGCGGGGTGGCGGATGGCCATCGCCACCCTGGGCGAAGGCGAAGATCGAGGCTTTTCCAGGACGGACTTCGATGACGACGCCTGGGCGCCGGTGCCGGTGCCACGCCTGCACGGCGCAACCAGCGGGAGCGAGGCGATCTGGCACCGGGTGCGCTTCCCGCGGCCCCGTCACCGGCAACGGACGCTGCTCCGCTTCGAGGGCGCCTTCCTGGTGGCAAACGTGTGGCTGAACGGCCGGCTGCTGGGAAGCCACTACGGGTACTTCGCGCCGTTTAGCTTTGATATTTCCTCGTTCTTGCTCGAAGAGAACGTCCTGGCCGTTTGTATCGAGGCGCCAGTCGAGACCGAGCTTGCGGCAAAGCGTCACCTGATGGGCTTGTTCAGCGACTCGGAAACAAAACCCTATCCGAGCCACGAGCAGGGCCGCCTGGGCGAACAGTACGTCTGGCACGTGCCGATGGGGCTGTGGCGTCCGGTGCTGCTCGAGCAGGTCGGCCACGTCGTCGCGGAATGGGTTCACTGCGAGCCACGTGTCGAGCAGGGCGATCTCGCCAGGCTCGCGCTCCGGACCAGGCTGCGCAACCTCGATGGCCGGATCATGACCGGAGAACTGGCGATACGCCTCGGCGGGCACAATTTCGAGATTCCCGCCCCCCTGGAGATGCGGCGCGCCTTTCGTCTCAATGGCCACGACGTTCAGGACGTGGTCGTCGAACTCGCCTTGCCGGACCCCCAGCTCTGGTCCCCGTGGGCGCAGGGCGAGCCGGCACGCTATCGTGCCGAGCTGGAAATCACCGCCGATGACCGCCGCAGCGCAAGCCTGCGGGAAACCTTCGGCATCCGCGAGGTCGGGCTACAAACGCGGGCCGAAGGCTGGACCTTCGCCGTCAACGGCCGGCCGATGTTCATGCGCGGCGCGAATTACTGTTCAGAATTCTTTCTCGATGCGGCCAGCGACGAGTTATTGAAATCCGACCTGGAGCTGGCGCAGCAGGCCAATATGGACATGTTGCGCCTCAACGCGCACGTCGAGCCAGCGGCGCTCTACGATGCCGCCGATCAAGCCGGCCTCTTGCTCTGGCAGGACATGCCGATAACGGGGTCATACGTCCATCGGGCGGATGCCCGGTCGGTCGCGTTCTTTCGCGAGGCCGTCCTGTCGCAAGCCGAAGAGCTCGTGCACCTGCTGTTCAACAAGCCCTCTGTCATTTGCTACGCCGTCCACGCCGACCCGCCCTGGAGCCGGTCGCTCGCCTGGCTGGGCGAACGGCATACGGAGCAACTCAACCGCGACGTGGACGAAGAGGCGGCCGCACTGATGCGCACGCTCGATCCATCGCGGCCGGTTCTGGCCGGTACCGGCGATCAGGATCTGCACTGCGGCCAGGGCTGGTCCCAGGGACACTGGCGAGACTTGGCCGGCTTGAGCCCCGCGTTTGTCTCTGAAGTCGGCGCCCAGGCGTTGCCGAACGCGAATTCGCCGGTGTGGCGGAATCTCAACCGTGGCTGGCCGGTTGCCGATGACGACGAAAGCTGGCGCTACGCCGGCTACCAGCCCGCCGAGTGGGCGCGCAGCGGCATCGGCCCGCCCTCGACGCACCCCAGCCGCGATGCCTGTGTGCGGGCCAGCCAGGAGTACCAGGCGCACGTCCTGCGCTTCGCGATCGACCGCTTCCGGCGGCAGAAGTTCGCCCACTGTGGCGGCGTCCTGGTTTCGCAATTCGGCGACGGCTTTCCGGCGATCTCGGCCGCGATCGTCGACCACGCGCGCCGCCCGAAACGGGCCTACCGGGCGGTGGCCGACGCGTTTGCGCCATTGTTCTTGACGATCGATTTACCCGAAGACCAGGCAGCCGTCGACGGCCTGCTGCTCCGGCTGCCGCGGGGGCGGCTCCAGCATTTACGCATTGTCTGCGTCAATGACGATCCAAGCCGTCATGGCCGGGCGCGCCTGCGCTGGCGCATCGAGCGCGAGCGCGCGCACGAGACGTCACCGTGGCGCGAGGTCCGTGGCTGGTTCGCGAAGCGCCGCTTCCGCGGCCATGATTGGATTACGATCCCAGACCAGCTGGACCCTGCGGCTGTCATCGCCGAGCCCGCCGTCCGGTTGCATGCCGACGGCGTCTATCGGGTCACCGCCGAGCTGGAGGTTGCGGGTCAGCCCATCGCCCACATGGAGCATCGTTTCCTCGTCGGCGATCCGCCGCGAGGTCAGAGGCTCAGCGCAGGTCGGTCGGACCGGCTGGCTCAACGGGCTCTTGAGCCGCTGGTGGAAGCTCGACGCTAGCCGGCAAGGCGTTCAACCGGCAGATCTGCGCGTAGAGCTGCGCACTCGGGCGCGGCCGGCGCTCCTGGGTCAGCGGATCGCACGCGATCAGCCCGAATTTCGCGCTGTAGCCCTCGGCCCACTCAAAATTATCGAAACAGGTCCAGTGAAAATAGCCGCGTACCGGCGAGCCGGCCTCGATGGCACGCAGCATGGCGGCGATGTGACTCAAGAGATATTCCGGCCTCAGGGCGTCCTGGTGGTCCGCGATGCCATTTTCGGTCACGATGATTGGCAGCTTCTCGCGCTCCAGCCATCGCAAGGTCCGGTAGAGGCCCTCGGGGTAGAGTTCCCAATTGAGATCCGACCGCGGCGCATCAGCCGGGAGCATCCGCTCGCCGAACAGCTCAGCGCGATATTGCACGTTAAATTTTACGAGCTCCCGCGTGTAGTAATTGAGGCCGATAAAATCCTGGCTGTGGCGCGGGCCACGGGCGCGGCCGGCCAGTGTCAACGGAAAAACCAGCCGCCCCAGGCGCAGCGATTTCAAGACCGTCTCGTTGAAGACCCGGTTAAACGCGGCGGCGACGGCTCGGTCCTGGGGCACAAACCGCCGGGCCGGGTCAAAAACTCTCAGGTGATGCGCGAGCCCGACTTGGATGTCCTGATGCCGGGACTTGATGCGCTCGTACGCCAGCCAATGCGCCCGTAAGATATTTACCAGGACGCGGGCGGCGGCGCCCAGGTTGCGCGTTCCCGGGGGCCACTCGCCGCGCACATAGCCCTGGTAGGCGATTACCGTGGGCTCGTTGATCGTGATCCACAACGTTGTCAGGTCGCCCAGCTCGTCGGTCACGCGCTCTGCATAGCGGGCGAAATACTCTGACGTCTCCGGGGCATCCCAGCCACCGGCTTGGGCGATCCAGGTTGGGTTCGTGAAGTGATGCAGCGTAACCATCGGCTCCATGCCGCGGTCGCGCAGCGCCTGTAAGACATCGCGATAGTGCGCCAGCGCCGTCGTGGAGAACTCGCCGGGGGACGGCTCGATCCGAGACCACTCGACGGAGAGCCGATGCGCATTTTGGTGTAAAGAGCGCAGCAAATCGAAGTCTGACGTGAATCTCTCGTACTGCTCACAGGCTCGATCGGATGTATCGGCATTTTTTATACGCCCGGGGATCTGTTCCCAGGCCCACCAGTCGTTGCCGCGGTTGCCGCCCTCGACCTGATGCGCCGCCGTCGCCGTGCCCCATAGAAAATTCTCCGGAAAGCGGCCCGCGATCATGTCTGCTGGGCCATGATCGCAAAAATAATCCCGAGAATAATCAGCGCGAGCGCCAGGACGATGAGGACGCCCACGGGCCCGACGACGGCGGCGACGGCGCGCTCGGTCGAGATCGCGTAGTGATCTCGCGCCGCCACCACGAGCAGCACGTTCTGCCATAGAAAAATCGCGATAGCCATCAGGCCAACCAGCTGGCCGAACGCGGCCTCGGCCCGAGAAGCTCCCTGGTGCTTGAGTAGGGCATCAACGAGGGCTACCGGGAGCGCGACGAGGCCGACGAGCGCCGCATACCCGACAAGTTTCGCCAGGCCGGCAAAGTCGCCGCGACCGCCGAGGGTTCGCGCAATCAGGTGGATCACGCCTGCCGCCGCGACCCAGAGAACAAAACTAATCACAATGCCGTAGATAGGCAGGAGGAATCGATGTCCGTAGACCCAACGCGCATAGATGTCGGCCCCCTGCGCCGTCAGGGACGGCAGCGACCCGAGGTTCGGCGGCGGGCGAAAGGGCGCCAGGGCCGCCAGTTCGGCGACGGCCGCGGGCAACGTGATTGATAACCCCAGGGCCACCAGGCCAGCCGCAAGGCTACGGCGTTGGTCGATCGTCCGAAGGGCCGCAAACGGCCGGCGGACCAGTTCGACTAGGTCCGCCAACAGGAACATCGCCGGGCATTGTAGCCGGAAGGCCCCTATAATCCCGCGAGGCCATGGCGTCGAACGGTAAATCCCGGCCGGGCGACGCCGCGGTCGCTGGGCTGGCGGATCGGACAACCGGCCTGGTCGGCTGGACGATCGCCTGGCGGGCCACCAGCGCGGTCGCGACGCTGGCCCTGGGGGCGTTTTTGATCCGGCAACTGCCAGCCAGCGAATACGGTCGCTACACATTCGTGCTCAGCGTCCTGGTCTATATCGCGCTGCTGGCGACCTTCGGCCAGGACCAAGGGTTACTGCGTTACCTGCCTGAGGTCCTCGGTCGCGGCGATCGGGCCGGCGCGCGTGATCTGCTTCGCAAGAGCGCGATTGCCGTATTTGCCGTCTGGGCGCTGACCAGCGCCACGGTTTTCGTCTTTCGGCCGCTGATCGATCGTCTCCTCCAGGCCCACGTTGCCGACCTGCTCGCCCTCGGGACGGTGTTGCTCCTGGGCGGCATTGCCACCGGCGTTCTGTCTTTTGCCCTGGTGGCGATCTACGACATGCGCAGCCAGGCGATTGCGACGCCGATCGCCGGCGCGCTGACCCTCGCCCTGGCGGTGTTCTTTCTACGCGGTGGCGGCGGATTAAACGGCGTCCTTGTCGCGGGCGCGATCGGCCAGTCGGTGCTAGCCCTCGTGTATTTCTGGATATTGATGCGGCGCATCAATCGCGCAAGCGGCATCCCGGGCGACCGGATCGGCTGGCGCCGCCTGCTCGTCTACGCCAGCGGCTGGCTGCCCAGCTTACTGATCGCTTCGGCCGTCGGTCTGCAGTTTGAAAATATTTTTCTGTTACGATTCGCCGGCTCGACGGCCGTCGCCTATTACGACACGGGATATAACATTCCACAGCGTCTCGTTTCGCTCATACCCAGCTTGCTGACCGGCGCCTGGGTCGTGGGGACGCTCGAGGGCTGGCGTCGCGAATCGGACCGAATTCGGGCATCCGTCGCGGCCTTCTACAAGGGCATCTTCCTGGTCGCGTTTCCGTTGGCCTTTGCCGGAGGCGCGCTCCTCGGCCCGCTTATTCGTCTATATACAAATGGCCGTTACCCGCCGTCAGAGCGGATCGCGCCGCTGATGCTTTTATTTTTTATTGCCGCCCTCCTGGCGACACCCTGGGGCCTCGTGGTCCGGGTGCGCGAACCCCTGATCACGATCGCCCAGCTGGGCTTTGCCGCGGTCGCGGACTTCTGGTTGATTCAGACTTACGGTCTCTGGGGCGCGGTCGTCGCCGTCGGACTCACGACGGCGTTGACTCTCGTGTTGACGTTCGTCGCCTGGCGCGCCTTTGACCGAAGGACGTTAAATATTCCATGGCGCTACGCCGGACGGTGCATGCTGGCCGCGTCGCCGTATTTGCTTATGTTGCCACTCGCGTTTGCACGGTTGCCGGCCCGCCTGCTGGTCGTCATCGCTTTTGCGGCCTCGGCCCTGACGACCGTCGCCTGGGGATATCTCGTCAGACAGCTCGGGTTACTGTCCGAGCGCGAAGTGCCGTTGCTCCACCAGACCCGGCATGGGCCTGTCAGGCTCGCTTTGCGATACCTCGCGCCTAGCGATAAATAACGGCCATGTTGTTGAAGTCGCGCCAGCTGGTTTCGAAGGTCGACTTGCTGACCCAGTATTGGCTGCCAAACTGGTCGTCGTTGACCCGGACACTGGTGGCTGAAACCCCGGTGAGAATCACCGAGTGCTCGGCCAGCGAATATCTCACGCGGCGGCCGTCCCACGCAATCCAGGTGCGCACCGCGGGCCGCGACCATCGGGCTTCCATCCAGATCTGGACGGGGTGTCCCGCCGCCAACTCAGCATAGATCGTTCCCGGCGAGAATCCCTCCCCGCCGTAGGCATTGGGCACCCCATGTGAGCGGGCGATGGCGAGAATCACGGGGTAATACACGCCGTAGCCAGTGAGATTCGACTCACTGCCATTGACGTTTCCCACGAAGTTCGTGTAGGGGTCCCCCCAGTGCAGGACGCCGTTGATCCACTGGGCGGGGCGAAGATCCGGGTTCTCGTACGCGAACAGCGAATCTTGAGAAAAATAGTGTCCGTAATAGGCGAGCCCCATTTGCAGCGCCGCCGTTTCGCAATTCAAGTTGCGGGTCTGGCGATAGATGGGCACCGGGATCGTCACGTAACCAGGTGACGGCGCCCAGGCCACCGCCGCCGCGGCACGTGCCGGTGTGGGGGCCGGCGCCGGGGCTGGCGGCGGGACGTATTGTTGATAAATCTCGATCGGCGCCGCCGGTGCCTCGAGATCGAGGCCGTGCCTGATGCGACTGATTGCGACCTGGGTGCCGGTGAATGGTAGCGTCTGCGCCACCTGGGCCACCGGCGCCGCAGGCGTAACCGTCTGCCGCACCGGGCTCAGCATCAAGCTGCCGGCCATGGTGCTACCCACGATCGTGACGGACGCGATTGTGCTGATCTTCATGCGGACTATTTCGTTCAACCTAACGGCGCTCCGTTGCGATGCCGATTTCGAGCTGGCACTCGTCGTTGAGCCGTGACGTCGGCGTTTCGCTCGGGCCGCGTGGCGTTACTATCTGGAGACTTGCTGACAGGCAGAGTCGCGATTGTTACGGGCGCGGGCCGCGGCATCGGGGAAGGGATCGCCCGCAAGCTCGCCCAGGAAGGCGCCATCGTCGTCTGCGCCGATGTAAATCTCTCCGACGCATCGAACGTGGCCTCGAGCCTGAGTCCCGCCGGCCTCGGCGTCAGGCTGGACGTAGCGACGGCATCCGAGTGCGACGCCGTCGTGATGAACACGCAGGAGCGCTATGGCCGTTTGGATATTCTCGTCAACAACGCCGGGATCAATCGTGACGCGATGCTGCACAAGATGACGGACGAGCAGTGGCACCAGGTCATCGCCGTAGATTTAACCGGCGTCTTCTTCATGACCCGCGCGGCGAGCCGCCTCATGCGAGCCGCCGGTTCCGGCCGGATCGTGAATATTGCGTCGGCAAGTTGGATGGGCAACATCGGCCAGGCGAATTACTCCGCCGCGAAGGCCGGCGTGGTCGGGCTCAGCCGAACGGCCAGTAAAGAACTCGCGCGCTCCCAGGTGACGGTCAACGCGATCTGCCCTGGCTTTATTGACACAACGATGACTCGCGGGATCCCGGATGCGATCCGCGAGCAGCAAGTCGCGAAGATTCCATTGGGCCGCATGGGCCAGCCCTCGGACGTTGCGGCCGTCGTCGCATTTCTCGCGTCGGATGAGGCCGGCTACGTTACCGGCGAAGTCATCAACGTCGGCGGCGGCTACGTCCTGTGAGCCTTTGATATTTACTTCCGTTCAGGAGGCCGTCGCCGCCATCCCCGACGGCGCGACGGTCGCGGTCGATGGTTTCACGCTGATGGGCGTGGCCGAGGCGCTTTATGAGGGCATTGAAGAGAGCTTTCGCAAGACTGGCCATCCACGGGACCTCGTCATCGTGCATGCCGCCGGCCAGAGCAATCGCAAGATCGGCTTCGAGCATTTCGCCGTCGAGGGTTTGGCGAAGCGCATCGTCGGCTCGCACTGGGGCCTGATGCCCCGGATGTCGGCGTTCCTGGGTCAGGGCGGGGCGCAAGCCGTTTGTCTGCCTCAGGGCCAGCTCGCGAATGTCTATCGTGCCATTGCCGCAGGCCGCCCAGGAAACCTGACGCGGATCGGCCTCGGCACGTTTGTCGATCCGCGGATCGAAGGCGGCAAAGTCAATCAGCCCGCCCGCGATCACGCGCCGGACTATGTCGCGATTCAGCGCATCGACGACCAGGACTTCATGTTCTATCGCCGCTTCGGGATTGACATTGGCATTTTTCGCGCCAGCGCCGTCGACCAGGACGGAAACTGTTCACTGGACGAAGAAGCTGTAACGCTTGATGCTTTGGCGATCGCCCAGGCGGCGCATAACAGCGGCGGTCTTGTCATCTGCCAGGCGAAGACACTCGTCGCCCGCGGCGCCATCGCGCCCAGGCAGGTCGCCGTCCCGGGCAGCCTCGTCGATCTCGTGGTGCAGGCGCCTGAGCCCGAGCGCCAGCACCGGCAATCAGACGGCGTGTATTTTGATAAGAAATTTATCTCCGCGTCCTCGGGCGCCGAGTTGCCGCGCGCTGAATTTTCTAACCGTCTTGCGATTGGCCGCCGGGCAATTAGATATTTGCACCGTGGCGATATCGTGAACATCGGCACCGGCATCCCGGGCGACAGCGTCGGCCCGGCGCTGGCCGAGGCGGGGCTTTCCGATGCGATTACGCTGACGGTCGAATCGGGCGTCTACGGCGGTGTACCCGCCGGCAGCGTCGACTTCGGCATCACCGCGTACCCAACGGCGATCATTCCCCACGCCAGCCAGTTTGATTTTTACAACGGCGGCGGCCTCGACGCCACATTCATGGGTGCTGGCGAGGTCGATCGAAACGGCAACGTGAACGTGTCGCGTCTGGGCGGCCGCGTGATCGGCGCCGGCGGCTTTATCGACATAACCCAGAGCGCGCGACTCGTGTGTTTTTGTTTTTCGCTCGACGGCACGCGTGAAAAGTTCGTCAACCAGGTCGAGCACCTGACGTTTAGCGCCGAGCAAGCGCGAAAAAATAATCAAGACGTTCTTTACGTGACCGAGCGTGCTGTCTTTCGACTCGACTCCGGCGGCCTCGTCCTGATCGAGATTGCGCCCGGCCTCGAGATCAAGAACGTCCTGGAACAAATCCCTTTCCCAGTTCGAGTCCAAGAGCCGGTGGCGCGAATGCCCGAAGATATCTTCCGGCCGACCGTGGCGCCGTTCGACCTGCCGCCACAGCGTCAGGCAAAATCAAGACGTCCAGGGGCCGTTAGCTCAGGTGGTTAGAGCGGCCGGCTCATAACCGGTTGGTCGAAGGTTCGAGTCCTTCACGGCCCACGTTACATCAGGCCTGCCGAGTTAGTCTTGGATCGGCGCGGGTTATCGGGGGTCTGCGATGAGGCGTGGGCGGGTTTTAGCTGCGCCGACCCGAGGTCGCGTCGCGCATGACGTGTTCGGGGTCGAGGGTGGACTTTACGTACTCCGGACGCCCGCGAGGCCGATAGGTCTGGATGGTGATGCCCCGGGAAGTGGTCCGCGAGTTGACCAGGTCGAGCGCGACGTCCGGACCGGAATCGGGGAACAGTCGTGTGCCCTGGCCGATGACGACGGGATAGGTGAGCAGGTCGAGTTGGTCGACCAGGTCGTTGGCGAGCAGCCACCGGACGAGGGCGCCGCTGCCGGGCACCAGCAGGGTGCCGTCTTGACGCGCCTTCAGATCACCGACGGCGGTGGCGATATCGCCGCGCAGGACCGTCGTGCCCGCCCACTGCGGGTCGGCCAGGCTGGTCGATGCCACGTACTTGGGCCGGCTGTTTAGCGCCGCGGCGATCGGGCTCGTGCTCGGATCGGCCATCGCTCCCCAGGAGCCGGCGAAGATCTCATACGTCCGCCGGCCAAAGAGGAACGCGGCCGCGCCACCGTAGACCCGGTTGAGATAATCTCCCGTTTCGTCGTCGAGAAGTGGTATGGCCCATCCGCCGCGCTCGAAGCCGCCGCTGCGATCCTCGTCAGGTCCACCCAACCCCTGCATCACGCCGTCCACCGAGACGTTGGTCGTGGTCGTCAATCTCACGACGTGTTTATCTCGTCAAGTGCATGCCTGGTGCGCTCATGAGGCGAGAATAGCAAGCCGCCATTTGCTCGCGTGCAGACGGAGAGCTACAGCTCGGCCTGTTTGGCCTCATTATTGGCACTATGTCGGGAAGTCTCCGGAGTGATCCGCGTGCAATCCGTGCCGCGCGCAGGGCGAGGTTTCCAACTGTCCGCGCGAGCCGCCCCCGTCCCGGGCGACATCACCCGGCGTCGGCTGCAGATGTTCGGAGGGTGCTGATGGCCTTCGGCGAGGAAATTTACTACGGCGTGGAGTCGGTGGAGCTGGTTCCAGCCCCCGCGGGTACGGCACGAATCGTGCTCGCCATGCTGGTGGGGCCGGGACGAATCGTTCTCTACGATCAGTCGCGATCGCCGTGGCGGCTGGGGTTTGAATTGGCGCCGGAGCAAGGAGCACAGCTGCAGGCGGCAGGTGCTGAACTCAGTGACGACGGTGTCGTATCGTGGCCCGGCGACAGCTTGCGACGATTCATGCTGGGTTATGGGCTTGCGCACGAGCTTGGCCACCACGTGATCCAGCACGAACGCCGCCTGCGCGGAGAGCGTGGAGCCCGAACGCGCGAGCACGAGGCTCGTGCAGAGGCGATCGCAGCCCGGCTCCGCTCGGTCCTCGGTTGACGCTAACGATCTTCGCGGACGGCGTTGAGAATCCCGCCAATCGCGCCCGGCTTGATGACACGGCTCGTCTATTCGGGACATCGTGTGAAACGTCCATTACGGGGCGATTGATCGCCGTTGAGAACGTGGCTCGCGCGACGACCATCTATGGTCGACGACCCTTACGCGGCGATGCGACGCTCGCCGTCGGCAATGAGCGTCGCGGCCTTTCTCAACGGACGCTTATGGCCGCCGATGAGATCCTCGTCATACCGACGCAATCGCGCACGGTTACGACGTTGAATGTCGCGGCGGCGGCCGCAGTCGCTGCCTGGTATGTACTTCGAGGCTCGGGACCCCAAGGGCGCGCGAGGCGGCCGGAAGCCCGAAGACCAGCGTTGCTGATTGCCGGGGATGATCACGCCGAGGTCGGGTCAAGCCTGCGTTCGGCAGCGGCGTTCGGCTTCCATGGGGTTCTGCTCGAGGATCGG
>VBFF01000160.1:0-468 GCA_005889285.1 Chloroflexota bacterium | reverse complement strand
TTCAGCGCATGCAACTGGCGCACGGCAGCCGGCAATTGGTCATCGTCGGGGCCAGCCCCAACGAGCTAAGTCGTAGCGCAGCTGATCGTATGAGGATCGCGACCCTCGGCCTCGAACCCGTAGAGTCTGCGCCGCTGCGGCTCACCGCATCGATCGTGCTGGCCGAGATTGCGCGCCAAGTTGGGAGGCGACATCCCGGAGTTGGCCTGGCGCCACGAGGGCCAAGGTACGAGAAGGCGCTCGCGCCTGTCACCGCGGGTGATGCCTTCATTGTCGAGCTAGCTGACTTGCTTGAGTTCTAGCTATGGCCAAAAGCGATCGTTGGCCGGGTCAGAGACGTTTTTGCATGCAGATGCTCGTCGGCGATGTTGCGTATTCGCCCCAGCAGTCGATCTCGCTGAAGCCGGCGTGGCGATACAGGGCGACGGCGTCCGGCGAGTGGCTGCCGGTCTCGAGTACCAGGCGCTG
>VBFF01000159.1:2566-14591 GCA_005889285.1 Chloroflexota bacterium | reverse complement strand
AAGAAGCCAAGCGCCTGGCGCAGGTGATCGCCACCCGCCCGCCGCTCGCCGTTCGCCTCGCGAAAGAGGCGGTCAACCATGCCATGGAAGTCGGCCTTGCGCCCGGTCTCGAGTTCGAGCGCAAGCTGTTCTACCTCCTGTTTGCCTCGGAGGACAAACGCGAGGGCATGCGCGCCTTCCTCGAGAAGCGCCCGGGCCGCTTCAGCGGGCGATGAGCGAGGTCGTTCTCAGTTCCCGCGACGGGGCGGTCCTGACGCTGACCCTCAACCGGCCAGAGACGCTCAATGCGCTCAACCGGGAGACGACGCACGCGCTGCGCGCGGAAGTGGAAATGGCGGGGCGGGACCCCGAGGTGGGGGCGATCGTCCTCACCGGATCCGGCCGCGCCTTCTGCGCCGGCGCCGACCTCAAAGACGTGAACGCGCGGGCGCTGGCCGGCGAGAAGGACCTGGGCGCCGACCTTCGAACGAACTACACACCGTTGATCCGCGCTATTCGCGCCTGCCCGAAGCCGCTGATCGCCGCGCTCAACGGCAGCGCCGCGGGCGCGGGGCTGAGCCTGGCGCTCGCCTGCGACTTGCGCCTCGCGGCGGAGGGCGCGCAGCTGATCGTGGTCTTCGTGCGAGTCGGGCTGGTGCCCGACGCGGGCAGTCTGTTTTTCCTGACGCGGATGCTCGGCTTGAGCAAGGCCACCGAGCTAGCCATCACCGGCGATCCCGTGAATGCCGACGAGGCGCTGAGGCTCGGGCTCGTGGTTGCCGTCGTCCCGTCCGACCAGTTGATGCCGGCGGCGATGGAGCGCGCCCATCGCCTGGCGGCAGGACCGCGCGAGACGTACGCCCTGATCAAGCGAGGGATGGAACGCGCGCTCCATCTCGATCTAGAGCAAACGCTGGAACTCGAATCCCAGTTGCAGGCCCTGGCCGCGGAGACGCCCGATGCCCAGGAGGCGATCCGCGCCTTTCTCGAGAAGCGGAAACCGGTTTTTAAGCGCTAAGGGCGGAAAAAAGAAAGAGCGGCGGTGTTACCCGCCGCTCTCACTTAAGTCAATTAATGCCATGGGCACCACCTCCCATTACTTAGGCGGCCATTGTATCAATTCCCGGCGCGAACCCGATCCTCGATCAGGTCCCTGGTGATGAGGACCTGCTTCGCGCCCTCGATCGTGCGCAGCTGGCGCAATAAGTCAGAGGTCGTCCGATGCGCGGGCAGCCCAACGTCGATTTCCAGCCGGTCATCCGTGTCGTTGAGCTCGTGAATCCGGATCGACATTGGAAAAGCGCCGATCACAGCCAGCGCGGCCCGCACCCGCTCGATCTCGCTCTCGCCCCGCGGGACCACGACGCTGACCAAAGCCTCGCTCGGTCGCTTGAAGAAGCGCTTTTCGATCGGCTTGAGCACCATGAGGACGGACAGAATCAAGAGCGTCGTGAAAACGGCGACGATGTACTGCGAAGTCCCAGCCGCCATGCCGATCGCGGCGACCGTCCAGATGGTCGCGGCGGTCGTCAACCCGCGGACCAGGTCCTTGCGAAGAAAGATCGTGCCCGCCCCCAGGAAGCCGATGCCGGTCACGATCTGTGCCGCGACCCGGGAAGGGTCCGTGTTCGGGAAGCCGTACGCGCCCACGATCGTGAAGAGGCATGATCCGAGCGACACCATCGTCACCGTCCGGAGCCCGGCGGCCCGCTCCTGCCGCTCGCGCTCGAGGCCCACGACAGCGCCCAGGATCAGCGCCACCAGCAACCGCAGCATGAGATCGAGCGGAGTTGGCACGGCGCTATGGTACTGCCGCGCCCGCGTCGCTGCGACGACGAGTTTTAGGCGGCGGTAAAGAGCCCGGGGTCGAAGGTCTCGATCTCCGGCTCCATGGGAATCCCATTACGCTCGCTGAAGAGCGCTTCCTCGACCGCGAAGAGAGCGTCCATCAGCTTGCTGATCCCCACCTTGACCTTGATATTGGCGACCTGGTCGGGCATCACGGCGATCGGGGTGACCAGGGACAGGATCTCCTCCAGGCGCAGTTCGTACGAGGTCGGGACCCGCTTCATCCCCTTGAGGTTCATCTCCTCCAGCTCCTGCAGCAGCCGGTCGATCAGCTGGATCGGGCGTCGAACCTGGTCCTGTCGGGCCTTGAGATCACGATGTTGCCGTTCGGCGTCACGGATGTAGGCGTTGGTCTGGGCGAGCAATCCTGTCATCAACGAACCCTCATTTCATTGCGCTGAAAATGCAGTACACGATCGCAAACCGAATCAGTCCCAGGTTTATTCCCAGAAATGGGCCGGTAGACTTTCCCTGCCATGCCCCTGCTTCGCGCCGACCGGCTCAAACTCATGTACGGCGCCAACGAGGTGCTCAGCGACCTGACGTTCCAGCTCGAGCCACGGCAGCGCCTGGGGATCGTTGGCGCCAACGGCAGCGGCAAGTCGAGCCTGCTCAAAGCCATCTCCGGCGACGTCACCCCGGCGGCCGGGTCGCTGACCCTGGCGCCGCGGACGCGGACGGCCTACCTGGCGCAGGAGCTGGAGGCGGGACCGCACGAGAGTGTGTACGCCGACGCGCTACACAGCCGGCCCGACATTCTCAGCCTGCGCGGACGCCTGGAGGGGCTGGAGGCCGCCATGGCGCGGGCGAGCGAAGCCGAGCAGGTTGTCCTGGTCGAGGATTATGGCTCAGTGCAGCACGAGTACGAGCGGCTCGACGGCTACGCCTACGACAACCGGGTCGCCGAGGTCCTGCACGGCGCCGGGCTCACCGAAGCCGACCAGGCGCTCGCCCCTGGTGCGCTCAGTGGCGGGCAACGACGTCGCCTGGCGCTCGCCAAGCTCCTCCTGCAGGACGCCGACTTGCTATTGCTCGACGAACCGACGAATCACCTCGATCTCGATGCGATCGAGTGGTTGGAAGGCTTTCTGCGCCTCTCCCGGGCCGGCATGCTGATCGTTTCCCATGACCGCCGCTTTCTCGAGCACACCACCGACGACATCCTGGAGCTCCAGGCCGGGTTAGGCGAGTGGTACCCCGGAAATTACCAGCAGTACGTCCGCTTGCGACGCGAACGCCGGGCTGTAAGGCAGAAGGAGTACGAGGCGCAGCAGGACTACATCGCCCGAACCGAGGAGTTCATCCGCCGCTACAAGGCCGGGCAACGCGCCCGCGAGGCGCGCGGCCGCCAGACCCGGCTGGACCGCCTGGCACGGGTCGCACCCCCGGCCGACGATCAGCAGATCCGCATCCGGCTGAAGGCGTCGGTCACCAGCGACCTGATCTTTCAAAGCGACGGCCTTACGCTGTCGTATCCCTCCCCCTCCGGGGAAGGGTTGGGGTGGGGGCTGAAAGTCCCGGCATTCACCATCAATGCTGGCGAGCGGGTCGCGATCGTTGGGGCGAACGGGTCCGGGAAGACGAGCCTGCTGAAGGCGTTACTCGGCGAGCTGCGGCCGCTGGCGGGACGCGTCAAGATCGGCCCGAGGGTCGCCATGCGCTACTACGACCAGCACCTCGCCGATCTCGATCCCAGCAAGACGGTGTTGAGTGAGCTGCAGGATGCCTTCGGACTTCCCGAGGAAACGCTGCGCACCTTTCTCGGCCGGCTGCTCTTCCATGGCGATGATGCCTTCAAGACGATTCGGTCGTTGAGCGGCGGAGAGAAGAGCCGCGTCGCGCTCGCGAAGTTGATGCTCGACGACGCGGGCCTGCTGCTGCTTGACGAGCCCACCAACCATCTCGACATCCCGGCCCAGGAGATGCTCGAGGAGGCGCTGCAGGACTTCGAAGGCACGATCGTCTTCGTGTCCCATGATCGCTACTTCATCGATGCCATCGCGACGCGGCTCTGGTCCGTCGAAGACGGGGCCGTGACGATGCACCTCGGCAACTACAGCGACCTCGAGCGGCGCCGGCAGCGGTTGGCGCGTCCGGTGGTCGCGGCCGAGCCACGAAAGTCCGCTCGTACCCCAGTTCCGTCGACCGGCGGCCCTGCGGCGAGACCTGCCTCGTCAACGGCCGGGGTGGAAGATCGCATCGACGAGCTCGAGGCCGAGGTCCGCCGCATCGAGGAACAGCTCGCGGACCATGAGACGTATGACGACCCGACCCGTGTCGCAACGCTCGCTCAGTCGCACGAGGACGCATCGCGCCGTTTGCGAGCGCTCTACCAGGAGTGGGAGCAGGCCGCCGGCGAGTAGACCAGCGCCGGGGCCGATCGCCATTGAACCTCGGCCCGGTGGCGACCGACGACCCGCACTACCTCCTGCCGGTGGTATCGCTCGTTTACGTGGTGACGATCGGCGCCGCTCTGCTCGCCATCGATGAGCTGGCCGCCTACATGCCCGGGGCCTGGCTCGAGGTCCTGGGCGCCGCGGTGCTGCTCATCTCGCTGATGACGACTGCCATTCTGGTGCGCGCCGCCCTGCGTCGGCGTCGCGAAGGATTGGGGCGCCGGGCCCTCATCTGGGGCGGTAGCGCGATCGTGCCCGCGGCGCTGGCGGCCCTCGCGCTCTTCAGCCTGGTCGAGAGCGTTCAGAATGCGTCGCTGATCAGCGGAGCTGATGTTCACCTCACCCGTCCCGTGATCGAATCGCTTCCCCGGCCGCCCGGTACCACGCTGATCGACCAGCGGCCGGGCCTGGCCGACACCGAAACCATCTACCAGGACTTCACCGCTCAGAACTTGAACAGCGTCGTCCCCTACTACGAGGCCCACCTCGTAACGGACGGCTGGGTCGAGGACAAAGCCTCAGCGGCAACGGACATAGTGCGCTTTGCGAAAGGCGCATTCGTCCTCGCGCTGGAGATCAACCCGCCGTCCGGTGGCTACACGCTGACCGTCGACCATGTCAACCCGGATTTGCTTCAAACGCCCTCTCCCAGCCCCAGCTGAGGGTTGGCGCCCACGCCTGAAGGCCCTCGCCTGGCGTTAGGCGCGGCGCACAAAAAGCACGCCCGCAACTCGTTTCTTCGGCCCGATGACGTGGCGGAGCGGCGGCCCTAGCATCGGAAGAGTCGGATTATCCGGTTCAACGGAGGGATTTTGTCTATGGCGATCGACCAGGGTGTGCGCGCAAAAAAGGAAACCAGGGCGGATGCCCAGTCCGTCATCGACCTCGCCCACAAACAGGGGCTCAAGATCGTCGATCTCAAGTTCATCGACCTGATCGGGACCTGGCAGCACTTCTCCATCCCGGTCCAGGAGCTGAGCAAGGACCTCTTCAGCGAGGGCATCGGTTTCGACGGCTCCAGCATTCGCGGCTTCCAGCACATCCACGAGAGCGACATGCTGCTGATTCCCGACGCGTCGACGGCGATCGTCGACCCGGTGTTGCGCGTGCCGACCCTGAGCATCAACTGCGACGTCATCGACCCCATCACCCGCGAGCCCTACTCGCGCGATCCACGCTATGTGGGCAAGAAAGCGGAGGCCTTCCTGCTGTCGACCGGCCTCGCCGACACCGGTTATTTCGGCCCCGAGTGCGAGTTCTACATCTTCAATAGCATGCGGTTCGACCAGAACCAGTTCTCGGGCATGTATGAGATCGACTCGGTGGAAGGCGTATGGAACTCCGGCAAGAACTCGGAGCCGAACCAGGCCTACCGCCCGCGCTACAAGGAAGGATATTTTCCGGTGCCACCGACCGACAAGCTGCAGGACCTTCGCTCGCAGATCGTCCTCAAGCTGATCGAGGCGGGCGTCGACGTCGAAGTGCACCACCATGAGGTCGGCACCGCCGGCCAGACCGAGATCGACATGCGCTTCGACACGCTGGTGAACATGGCCGACAAAGTGATGATGTACAAGTACGTCGTCAAGAACGTCTGCGCCCAGAACGGGTTCGTCGCGACCTTCATGCCCAAGCCACTCTTCATGGACAACGGGTCCGGCATGCACACGCACCAGAGCCTGTGGAAGAACGGGGTACCGCTTTTCTATGACAAGGCGGGCTACGCGGGGATCAGCGACATGTGCCGCTGGTACATCGGTGGGTTGCTGAAGCATGCGCCGTCGCTGCTCGCCTTCGCCGCGCCGACCACCAACTCGTATCGCCGGCTGGTGCCTGGTTACGAAGCACCCATTAACCTGATCTATTCCAAGCGCAATCGGAGCGCCTGCGTGCGCATTCCGATGTACTTCGACAATCCCAAGGCGAAGCGCCTTGAGTTCCGGACGCCGGACCCATCGTGTAATCCGTACCTCTCCTTCGCCGCCTGCCTGATGGCCGGTCTCGACGGCGTCATCAACAAGATCGAGCCACCCAAGCCGATCGACGAAGACCTCTACGAGCTCGAGCCCGAGCTGAAGCGCCAGGTCAAGAGCACGCCGGGATCGTTGGTGGAAGTCCTCGACGCGCTGGAGATCGACAACGACTACCTGACCCGCGGCGGCGTCTTCACCACGGACCTGATCGAGACCTGGATCGACTACAAGCGCGTGCGCGAGGTCGACCAGGTGGCGCTCCGGCCACACCCGTGGGAGTTCTACTTGTACCACGACATCTAGTTCGTCCTTATCGATTCGGTCGCGCGTTCGCCGTTGAGGCGGCTGTCACTCGCCCTGGCAGCCGCCTTTAGACACTGAGAAGAGGAGCACCGTCATGGAGGACAATTCCATACAGCGCGACAAGCCCTGGAGACCCGGCGACTACCTGCGGCTCGGTCCCTCGTGGGACGAGGCGGAACCGATCGAAGACTTTAAACCGTTAGGAGTGCCCGACGGCGAAGACTGAAGCGGCCGCAGGCCGCGCGACCCCGCAGACGATCGAGCGCACGCTGGAACAGCTCTCGGAGCGATCGATCCGCTTCCTGGACCTGCGCTTTGTCGACGTGCTCGGGACGGTGAAGAGCATCACGATCCCGGTGCACCGGCTTCCGCATGCCGTGCGCAACGGCGAATGGTTCGACGGCTCGTCCGTCGAGGGCTTCGCCCGGGTCTTCGAGAGCGACATGTTCCTTCGCCCGGATCTCGACACCCTGACAATCGGCGAGGCGGAGGGTGCACCGGGGGCCCAGGTGATCTGCGACCTCATGACGCCTGAGGGCGAGCGCTTCGCCGGCGACCCTCGCGGGGTCCTGGCGCGAGCCCTGGCGGAGGCAGCCGCCCTCGGGTTCGACTACTCGGTCGCGATGGAACTGGAGTTCTTCCTCTTGAACACGGACCCCGCGACCGGCGGCGTGCGAGCCGGCCGCCACGACCGCGCCAGCTACTTCGACCATCCGGTTGATGTCGGCAGCGACGTTCGGCAAGAGATCGTGGGCGCGCTCGACCGCCTGGGGATCACCGTCGAGGCCAGCCATCACGAGGTCGCGGCCGGGCAGTACGAGCTGGACCTCGCGCTCGGCAATGCCCTGAAGAGCGCGGACCAGCTGGTCACGCTCAAGCACGCGGTCAAGGCAGTTGCCCAGCGGCGCGGACTGCTGGCCACCTTCATGCCCAAACCGATCTTCGGCGCGGCAGGATCCGGAATGCATACCCACCAGGTCCTGACCGAGGCCGGCAAGGAGAGCAACGCGTTTTACGACCGCGCCGATCAATACCAGCTGTCGACCGTCGCCAAGCACTTCATCGCCGGCCAGCTGGCGCATGCGCGCGCGCTCTGCGCCCTGGTGGCGCCGCTGGTGAACTCCTACAAGCGCTTCGTCCCGGGCTTCGAGGCGCCGGTGGCCATCAGCTGGGCGCAGATGAACCGTTCGGCATTGATCCGCGTGCCGCGGGCCGGCAGCGGTGATCGCGCATCCGTGCGGATCGAGTTCCGGGCTCCGGATCCCTCCTGCAACCCCTACCTCGCCTTTGCCGCCATGCTGCACGCCGGGCTCTCCGGGATCCGCCAGAAGCTGCCACTGCCGCCACCAGTCGAAGAAAACCTCTACGCCTTCGATCCCGAGCGCCTCGCCCGCCACCAGCTCGGCCACCTCCCCGCCTCGCTCGCCGAGGCGCTCAGGGACCTCCGCCAGGACGAGGTGATGCGCGATGCGCTGGGTGTCCACCTCCTGGAACGTTTCATCGAGGCGAAGGAAATGGAATGGCAGAGTTATGAAAAGCAGGTCACCCCGTGGGAGCTCGACGCCTACCTCGAGGCTTACTAGCCGGCTTCACGGCCCGCTCCTTTTCACGATCGCCGTTGTCCTCATCCCGCTCGCGGGTTTTTATGTCATCGAGGCGTTCATCGCTGAGCCTGCCAGCGCTGCCGGTTGCGATCTGGACACTCTGGTACGACAAATCACGCCCCTTCGAGCGAGCCCAACCGGCGATTCGTGTCGTGGGCCGCATCCTGCTGCTGGTACTCGTCATGGTCTTTGCTGTCGCGGTGCTCGGCATCGGCCTCAACTGGCTCTATGATCCGAACCGTTTTATCTAGCCTAGAATGGCCGCCTGAGCAGCCAGCGTTGGATAGAGGAGGTCGGCAATGGCTCACCATCTGAAAGATCTGACGATCGAACTCGACGAGAAGGTCGGCAGCGTGGCGGCGGCGGCTGAGGCGCTGGGCAAGGCGGGCGTCAACATCGAGGGGATCTGCGGATTCGTCGTCGGCGGCAAGGGTGTCGGCCACGTGCTGGTCGCCGACTCCGCGAAGGCGCGTCAAGCGCTGCAGAGTGCTGGCGCTCGCGTCACCGGGGAGCAGGATGTCCTGGTGCTCGACATCGAGGACAAACCCGGCGCGCTCGGCAAGATCACCCGGAAGATCGCCGACGCCGGCATCAGCCTGAACGCCGTCTACCTGGCGACGAAGACGCGCGTGGTGATCGGCGCAGTGGATATCGAGAAGGCGCGGGCCGCCGCTGGCGAGGGCGCCGCGAGTCGTCGATAATCACCAGTACGGAACGAGAAGGCCAGATCCATCTCGACGACACGCTGGCGGGCGTTTTTCGGCGCTCCGAGCATGCGCTGATGGCTATCGGCGCCGGCATCCGTTCCCGAGACGAGACAGCCGGCCGGCTCGACGCGGTCTTTCCCATCAGCTGGAGATCCTGGGGCGAGAGAGTCGGGGTCGACGTGCGTGGTGTGGACGGCGACGTCCTCGTACAGATCAAAAGCAGTAGCTCCTTGCCCACGACGCTCATCGATTGGGGGAAGAACGCGGATAACGTGCGGCGCTTTCTTAGCGCCGTGGCGAAATAGTCAAGACGCCCCCGGCCAACGGTCCCCTCAGATCAGGGTTGGGCACGGCGGGTCCACCATCGCAGAACCCCGCTGACCGCCCAGCCGGCGAGCCAGTTCGCCGCGAGACCGGCACGATCCGGAAACCAGGAGATGTAGACGGAGCGCTGATCGCGTTCGACCGCCTGGGCGACTCGCCGCGCAACCTTCTCGGCCGGCACCGGCGGCAGCACCTGGTGCGCCTGGCGACCGCGGGTGCCGAGGCGGTGCTCGCCGAAGCTGGACTGCGTCGTCCCGGGGAAGACGTTCATCACCGTGATGCCGTGATGGGACTCCTCCATCCGCAGCGCATCACCGATCGCCGTGAGGGCGAACTTGCTCGCCGAGTAATAGCCAATCCGTGGAATGACGACGCGACCGGCCATCGAGGAGATGTTGATGATCATGCCGGAGCGATGCGCCCGCATGATCGGTATCACCGCCCGGATGGCGGCCGCGGCGGCGATGACGTTGAGCCCGAACAGCTTGTCGACGTCGGCACTTGACGCGTCGGCGATGTGAGCCGTCAGGCCGATGCCGGCATTGTTGATCAGGATGTCGATCCCGCCGAGCTCGCGAATCGCCGCATCGGCCATCTCCTTGACCGCGCCGTCCACCGTCACATCTGTCGGAATGACGATGGCTGAACCCCCGTCCGTCTTGATCGCCGCGGCCACCTCTTCGAGTGCGGTTCGATTTCGCGATGCAAGCGCGAGCCGTGCGCCCCGGCGCGCGAATTCGACCGCGATGGCGCGCCCGATCCCACTCGACGCGCCCGTCACGATGACGCGGGCGTTCTTTAGCTTCAAATACCCTCCCCCTCCGGGGGAGGGCCAAGGTGGGGGCTAATGCTGGCAGCCACGACAGAAGTCAGTCGCCTCACCTCGCGCCGTCAGCTCGGAGATGCGATGTCCGCAGCGCGGGCACTTTTCCTTCGCCTTGCCGTGGACGGCCATGAAGCTCCGGTCCTGTTTGTGCGGCTCGTAGCCCGGTTGCGCCTTGATCGACTCGATGGCCGAGCTGAGCACCTTGCGGGTTGCCGCGTAGAGGCGGGAGAGCTCATCCGGTTTCAGCGTCGTGCGCTTGCGGAGCGGCAAGAGTTCGGCCTCGTGGAGAATCTCGTCCGAGTAAGCGTTGCCCACGCCGGCGATGAAGGCCTGGTTTCGCAACAGGTTCTTGAGTTCGCCGGGATGCCGGCGGATGCGCTGGGAAAATTCGGAAAATGTGACCGTCAGCGCATCCGGGCCGAGCTCCGCCCATCCCGGGATCGTCGGCAGCGCGCCCGGCACCACCCAGTAGACGCGGCCCATCTTGACGGTATCGAGGAAGCGGAGCTCGTCCCCGCCTTCGAGCGTGATCCGAAAGACGGTGGCGGCTGCCACTTTCTCGGACGCCTTGGTCCACTGCAGCCGGCCGCCCAGCATCGGGTTGATCACGAGGTGCTGGCCGCTGATGTCGAAGATCACGAACTTGCCACGGCGCCAGACTCGCTCGAACGTCCCGCCGATGAGCTGCCGGGCGTACTCGTCAGGAGGCGTCCGCAGGAGAAAGCTCAACTTGGGCGAGGTCCAGACCTGGGCGATCTTCCTCCCCTCGAGGCGCGGGCCGAGGTAATCACGGAGGACTTCGAGTTCGGGGAGTTCAGGCACTGGCGGTCAAGGTTACCGCGTAAACGTCGTCTAAACGTGGCACTTGACAAGACTGGACGTCCAGTCTAGGTTTGTCGCGAACAGACATGCCGGCGGAAGGCCCACCGAGAGAGCGGATCATGAGCGAGGCATCGCGGCTGCTGGCTCGCGACCGACAGGCGTCGGTCGAGGATATCGCGATGGCGGCAGGCGTTTCTCGAACGACCTTCTACCGAGCGTTCCCGTCGCGTGCCCAGCTGTTGCGTGCCATTGATTTGCAGCCGGAGCCCGACACGCGAGACCGCGTACTGCAGGCATCGATCAGGATGCTCGGCACGCAAAGCCTCAAGGAACTCTCCATGGATTCGCTCGCGTCTGAGGCCGGCGTCTCGCGCGCGAATCTCTATCGCCTCTTCCCCGGCAAGTCGGCGCTCTTCAAAGCCATCCTGCTTGCCTACTCGCCGTTCGCGCCGGTGATGGCGGTCTTGGCGCGCGCGGGTGACCATTCGCCCGACGAGGTCATCCCCGAGATCGTGCTCACAGCCTACCGAACCGTCGCGGGCCACGCCGGCGTCGTTCGGACGTTGCTGCTCGAGATCACATCGATGACGCCCGAGTTCACCCAGGTCTTCGCCGACACGGGGTTGCGCGCGTTCGGAACCTTTGCCCAATATTTGGCCGCTCAGATGGCGGCGGGGCGCCTGCGGCGCATGCATCCGATGCTCGCTGTCCAGAGCCTGGTAGGTGGCGTGATGTTTCACCTGCTGGCAGCACCGGTCATGAGCCAGAGCGCGGTCGATGTTCCGGGCGGTGAAGAGGCTGTGCTCCAGTTCGCCAATCTCTGGCTACGCGGCATGCGACCGGAGGCGGCGACGCGTGGCAACTGACACCTACGCGGTCGAGGTCGAAGGCGTCGCCAAACGATTCGGCAAGCAGCCGGCGCTCGATGGTATCAGCCTGAGCATCCGTCGCGGCGAGGTCTACGGTCTGCTCGGCCCAAACGGAGCCGGCAAGACGACCCTGATCCGCAGCCTTGTCGGCCTGGTCGCTCCCGAACAGGGAACGGTGACGGTGCTTGGCCGGCGCATGCCGCAGCTCGCGGTGCTGGCGCGTGTCGGCTACATGACGCAGCAGGCCGCCCTCTATCCGGATCTCTCGGCCGAGGAGAACGTCCGATTCTTCGGCGCCATCCACGGGCGCGAAAACGGCGTCCGCGAGGCGCTCGAGTTCGTCGCGCTCTGGGATCGCCGCAAGTCCGTGGTGA
>VBFF01000159.1:0-2505 GCA_005889285.1 Chloroflexota bacterium | reverse complement strand
ATTGCGGGTTCAGCTATGGGACGGTTTCCGTAAGATGGCGGCCGGCGGCACCGCCATTGTGGTCTCCAGCCACGTGATGGACGAGGCCGAGCGATGTGACCGCCTGGGCTTGATCCGCTTCGGCAAGCTGCTGGCCGAAGGCACCGTTGCCGAAATCAAGACGCGGGCCGGCGTCGACCGGTTGGAGGATGCCTTCCTCAAGCTCTCCGAGGTTTCCTCGTGAGCCCGAGCCGCGTCGGCGCCATCACGAAACGAATTCTGCAGCAGTTCCGGCGAGACCATCGCACCCTGGGCCTTCTCTTCGGCGCGCCGCTCGTCATCCTGGCGCTGCTCGGCTACCTGCTTCGCGGTGGTGGCGACGTGCCGAAGATGGGCATCGTCAACCTCGACAGCGGCCCGCTGGGCGGCATCGTCGCCTCGACGCTGGAGAGCTCGAAAACGGTGTCCGCCTCCTCCATGTCCCCGGCCGATGCCAACGGCAGACTGCGATCGGGTGACATTGCCGGCTACGTGTTGTTGCCATCCAACTTCTCCGCGAAGGCGCAGCAGTCGCGATTGATCGCTCCCGAGATTCATCTCGAGGCAAGCCAGCCCGGACTCTCGCAGAGCATCCTGCAGGCAGTCAGTCAATCCTTCGTCGGGCTCGCCGGCCAGGCCGGCGGAATTCAGTTCATGCCGAGGATCAGCTTTCTCTATGGTGGCCCGAGCTTCGATACGCTCGACTACTTCGGTGCCGCCTTCATCGGGCTCGTCGTGTTCTTCCTGGTGTTCGTCATAACCGCGGTGGCGTTTCTCCGCGAGCGCGGACAGGGGACGCTCGAGCGCCTGATGGCGAGTCCGCTCCGGAGAGCGGAGATCGTCCTCGGCTACATGCTGGGGTTCACCGTGCTGGCGCTCGTCCAGTCTGCCGAGGTGCTCGCTTTTAGCCTGCTCGTGCTTCACGTCCACAATGTCGGCAACGTTGCGCTGATCTTCGTGCTCGAAGCGCTGATGGCGATCGCCGCCGTCAACCTCGGGATCTTCCTCAGCATGTTCGCCCGCACCGAGTTCCAGGCGGTGCAGTTCATCCCGCTCGTGATCGTTCCCCAGGTGCTGCTGGCTGGGATCATCTTCCCCATCAGCACCGAACCTGGTCCGCTGCAGGCGCTCTCCCGCGTGTTGCCCCTCACCTACGCCGTTGAGGGGTTGCGCAACATCATGATCAAGGGTGCCGACCTCACCTGGTCGTCACTGCAGCTCGACCTCGGCGTGGTGCTCGGTTTCTGCGTCCTGGTCATCCTCGCCGGCGCGACGACCTTGCGTCGTCGCGTTGCCTGACGCCCAGCTCCATGTTATAGTGGCACTAACGGTTAACGTTACAGTCGTAATTGGCTAATGGAGGCGCGCGATGCCAGGGAAGAAGAAGAGCTCGTCGATCAAGAACCCGAAGACCTATGAGGGCCTGAAGAAGAAGGGCATGCCCAAGAGTCGGGCCGCCGCGATCAGCAACGCGCAGGCGAAGAAGAAAAAGAAAAAGTAGGGGTCCGTCCCCATGCCCATCAGCCCTCCACCCCTTCGCCGGTGGCGGCCTGAGTACATTCCGGCTTACCTGTCGAACGGGGTGATCGGCCTGCGGGCCGGTCCCATTCCATTGATCGAGGGCGTGGCGATCGTCAACGGACTCGCGGCGGTCGATCCCGTCGAAAAGGGCGAGGGCTTCGCCCGCGGGCCATATCCGATCGGTGGCGACCTGGAGATCGATGGCGCCAGGCTGAGTCGCCTTCCAGGTCAATCCGAGTTGGTGGAACAGGCCTATGACTTCGCCTCGGGCGAACTCACGAGCCGGTTCAGGTTCCGGTCCGGCGAGACGACCGCGACGGTCGAGGTCCTGACATTCTGCAGCCGGTCGCTGCCCACCGTCGTGCTCCAGGACGTCCAGGTGCGCGTCGACCGGCCCTGCCGGCTCGTCATCACCGCCAAGGTGGATCCGACCGGAATTTCGGGAGCCTGGCGTTCCCGCGAGACGACGACGCCGGACGCCGACAAGCCGGTCGTCGACGGCTCGATGCTCTGGGAGACGCACGGCGGGTTATCGACCTGTGGCGCCGCCTATGTCACGAGTTTCGAGGGTGGCGACGGGGTCGAACGCCAGCGCGAAGAGCACGATGAGCTCGCGCCGCTCTCGACCTCATACGTAGTGCAGGCGCGGCCCGAGCGCCGTTACGTCCTCCGCCAGTACACGAGCCTGGTCCCCAGCCAGGCGCACCACGAACCCCATCGCCAGGCGACGCGGCTTGTCGGGATGGCGGCGCAGCGCGGCTTCGAGCAACTACGCGACGAGAACCGTCGGGCCTGGGAGGCAATCTGGAAGGGACGGATCACCTTGGTCGGTGCCGGTCACCGCTGGCAGGCGCTCGCCGACGCCGCCTACTACTACCTTCACGCGTCGGCCCACTCGTCGTCGCTTTTCAGCACCTCGATGTTCGGGCTGGCCTACTGGCCGAATTACCACTATTACCGCGGCCA
>VBFF01000158.1 GCA_005889285.1 Chloroflexota bacterium | reverse complement strand
TCCAGCATGACCCGTTCATCACCACCCAGCTTGCCTCCCACGGCATCGGCGACGCGGAGGTTGAGTGGGAGTCCAACGATGTCATGGGCCTCCTCGGAGCCCGTTCCGCCTGGCGGCTTTTGCTGCAGGTCGACTCGATTTCGGAGATCGGTATGGACTGGGCTGACGGCGGCTTGCTCTACTACTCCATCCGAGATACGGACCTGCATGCGAGCCTTGAGGTGTTGCGAGCGCTCCCGTTTCTTCTGCTCGCTCGCCACCTGCTGGATCTGGACCCGCAGGCGACCGAGCGCCTCCTCCAGGGGCGCCATCTCGGCCATGATCTCCCGGATCCGGCGGGCAAGCTCCGCGTCGGACGCCTGATCCAGGTTCGGCTGCTCTGCCATCGACATACAATTATTGGCCAGCGTGTCCGTGGCTCAAGCGTCGACCGACCAGCTCAAGGATGCCCTCGGCACCCGGATCGACGCACTGCGGCCGGAGCTCGAACGGATTGGTCGCGATATTCACGCCAATCCTGAGGTTGGCTACGAAGAACGGCAGGCCGTCGCCTGGCTGACCGAGCTCCTCAAAAAACACGGTTTCAGCGTCGAGGTCGGGGTCGCCGACACCCCGACCGCCTTCGTGGCGACGCGCCGCAACGGGACGGGGCCGACGGTTGCCTTCCTCTCGGAATACGACGCGCTTCGTGGCCTCGGCCACGGCTGTTGCCATAACCTGATTGCGACCGCCTCGGCGGGGGCAGGGATTGCACTTGCCGATGCGCTCGACCGTTTGAGCGGTCGGGTGCTCGTCATCGGCACGCCGGCCGAGGAAGGTGGCGGCGGAAAGATCCGGCTGATCAATGCGGGCATCTTCCAGGAAGTCGATGCGGCGATGATGTTCCATCCCGACACCAGGACCCAGGTGCTGCACTGGGCGCTGGCGGTCACCCACATGCAGTTCGAGTTCATCGGTCGGGCGGCGCACGCGTCGGGAGACCCAGAAAAGGGCATCAATGCGCTCGACGCCTTCGTGCTCGCCTACAACGGGATCAGCCTGTTGCGTCAACAGGTAAAGGAGGGCGCCCGGTTGCACGGCTACCTCAAGGAAGGCGGCACGGCCCCCAACATCATTCCGGAGCGAACCAGCGGCGAGTTCCTGGTGCGGGCGCGCGAGCAGGCTTATATGGAAGAGTTGGTCCAGAAGGTGAAGAACATCTTTCAGGCGGCGGCCCTCGCCACCGGCTGCAGCCTGAACCTGACCTTCAATGAAGAGCCGTACTCCGACCTCCGGAACAACGCCGTCCTGGCTCACCTGTTCGAGGAGAACCTCCGCCGCATCGGCCTCGACCCGATTGAGGGCGTGCCCTGGGAAAATGCTGGCTCGACCGACATGGGCAACGTCAGTCATGTAGTGCCGGCGCTCCATCCGACGGTCGCGATCGCGTCGCCCGAAGTGGCGGGTCACTCGCAGGCGTTCCTCGAAGCCTCCGGCTCGCCACGCGGTTATCAGGCAATGATCGACGCCGCCAAGGCGCTGACGATGACGGGCGCGGATCTCCTGGCCAATCCGAGCCTGGTCGAGCAGGCGAAGGTGGAGTTCCGCCGGACCTGAGCCTGCTTCGGCGAAACTAAGCCCATGATCAACGAGCGCTACCGCGAGGACCGCGAGCGCCGACGCCTCGGCAGCCTGAGCGCATTCTCGGGGCCGACCCATTCCGGCAAAACCAAGAAGCTCGAGGCCGAGGCCGAGCGGGCCCAGCGCCAGGGCCGCCGGAGTCAGCGGCTCCACGGTCCAGCGGATGCCAACCAGCTGCTGGACCAGCTCGATCCCGCGGCGGAGCTCGTCACCATCGACGACGCGCAGCGGTACGACGACCGGCTGGTGGAAATCCTCAACGATCTGGCGACGATTCATCGGGTCGACGTCGTGGTGGCCGGTTGGGAGCTCGACTACACCGGCCAACCTGCCGGCCCACTGCCGGAGCTGATGTGCTCGGCCGACTTCGCCCTCAAGCTCGATGACGGCGTCTGCGCGCAACCCGGTTGCCGAAACCTGGCCAGCCGCACGCAACGGTTCCACGCGGCCAATGGCACGCCGGAGCGCTTTCTGCCAGTCTGCCGGCGTCATCACACGCCGGACGCCCGCGCGGTCAGCTTCCAGGAGGTTTGGTTCGACGAGCCGTCCGGAAGTCTCGACCTGATCAGCGGTTGCATGTTTAGCGGCAAGACGCAGGAATTGATCCGCCGGCTCGATCAAGCACGCTTTGCCGGTTCGACGATCCAGGCCTTCAAGCCCGCCCTCGACGACCGCTACGCCCTCGAGGCCGTTGCCTCCCACCGCGAGGTTCGTTTCCCGGCAATCGCGGTACCGGACGTTGCGGCACTCCAGGATCAGCTGCGAGACGACACCCGGGTGGTCGGCATCGACGAGGCGCAGTTCTTCGGGCCGGACATCGTGAGCCTCGTCGCGGAGCTGGCCGATCGTGGTCGACACGTGATCGTCGCGGGCCTCGACCTGGACTTCCTTGCCCGGCCCTTCGGGCCGATGCCGCTGCTGGCCGCCTACGCGGACCGGCTCACAAAACTGCAGGCATCCTGCCAGTACCCGGGTTGCGGCTCGCGGCAGGCCAGCCGCACACAGCGGCTGCTCGATGGCGAGCCGGCGCCGCCGGATTCGCCGCTGGTCGTGATTGGGGGCGCGGCAACCTATGAAGCACGCTGCCGTCATCACCACCGGATCGGTGTCCATGCCCGGCCCGAACCGGTGTCGATCGTCGAGGAGTCAGCCGAGCTCTAGGCCCCGCAACCGCTCGTTGCCGATCAGCACACCGAGGACCGCCACTACGACCGCGCCACCGATCGAGACCGTCATCGCCGCGAGCCAGGTGCTGAAGACCGGGAAGCGAGTTGCGCTGGCCAGCGCCAGTGAAATCGCCAGCAGGAGCGCACTGCCACCGGTGATCAGGGCAAACAACCCCATGCCGATGAAGGCCCCGATCGGGTTCAACATCCGCCGGGCGTCGGTCCAGTCGAAGCGGGCGAAAACCGCGCCGATACCGACCATGAGGGTGGTCACCGTCACGGCCTGGGCGACCGCGAGCAGAATCGCGGTTGCCGCCCACAGCCAACCCGGCCGGATCAGGATCTCGGCGGCAATTGCCACCAGCCCAACGAGGACGGCAGCGGGCAGGGCGGCCGACCAGCACTTGCCCTGCAAAAAACGCAGTGTCGTGTTTGGCGACACGGCATAGACCCAGATGCTCTTCCCTTCCAAACTGACCGCGGTCAGCCCGAGCGAGATGCTCAAGGAGAAGAGCAGGATCCAGGCCGGGATGAGTCCAACCATTGCCGGGGCCGGTCCTTCGCCGAGGCTCTGCACGGCGCTGCGCAAACCGGCAAAACGCAACCCAAAGATGATGAAGATGAAGACGACCGGCATCACAAAGCGGATGAGCTGCGCGAGGTCACGGGTTCGCATGCGCCAGTCCTTGATCACGATCGATGCCAGCACCGGGCTCAGCAGCGGGAGCGCGCCGGTCAACCGGGGGGCCCGCAATCCGGTCAGCCGGCGGCGGCGTGGTGGGACTGCCTGGATCCACCCGGCGAGATAGAGGCGGCCGCTGAGGATCGTCCCTGCGGCGAAGATCGCCGCCGAGACGGCGAACAAGACGAGCGCCCACTCGATCGCGACGACAAGGTCACCGCGTAGGATCGCCGCGGCGCTGCGGCCGGCCCATCCGGACGGAAGCCACGTCGCGCTGGCGAACGGCACATCGGGCAACGACGCCGGGACTCCCGGCCGGCGGGCAAAGCCGGAATCCCGCAATGCCGGGTTGAAGAGGAAGTTGAGCAGGTTGATGCCGAGCGCGAGGATGACACCGAAGAGGGTCACGATCTCACGGCCCCGTCCGACGGGGATGAAGCGGACCAGGAGCAAGCTCACCAGCGAGATGATGACGACCACAGACACCGGGTAGAGCAGGTAGAGCATCGTAAACAGCAGCGGGATCAGGAGGTTGTGATTGGCGAATGCCAGGACGAGCAGAGCCGGCAGGGTGAACACCAGGCTCAGCAGCAACAGTCGCAGGACCTGGACCACCATTCGGCCGGCCAGCACACTCTCGACCGGAAGCGGCGAAGCGAGCAGCAGGTCCAGGTCGGGATTGAGCAGCAAGGCGTTGAGGCTGAAGAGCAGGCTGCTGAAGACCAGGACACCGGTATAGCCGAGAAATGCGAGGCTCAGCAGGTGAACGGTATCGAGCTGGATTGGTGCCCGCTGGGAGGCTTGAACGCCGACCCAGGTGATGATCGCTTCCCACGACCAGGCGATGATGATGATGGCCGCACTGACGATGGTGCCGGCGATCCGCCCGGGCTTATGGCTGCGCAGTGTCTGGTTGAGGAACATCTGCAGCTGGGCTCGCCAGAGCAGTAGCCCGACCTGGAGCCCCGTGACGACACGGTCGATGGGGCTATTCCTCGAGGCCGCGCAAGACGGCGCTGACGTCTTCCTCGCGGCTCCCGGTGAGCTCCAGGAAGATCTGCTCCAGCGATTGCCCGTCCTGTCCGACCATGTGGCGCAACTCCTGCAGGCTGCCCATGGCGACCAGCCGGCCGTGGTTGATAATGGCGAGCCGCGTGCACATTCGTTCCGCGATTTCGAGGATATGGGTTGAGAAGAAGACCGTCTTGCCCTCCTTGCAGAAGTCCTGGAGGATGTCCTTCATCTGGCGCGCACTCTGTGGATCGAGGCCGACGGTGGGCTCGTCGAGGAAGAGGACCTGCGGGTCATGAAGCAGGGCAGCGGCCAGTGACACCTTCTGCCGCATCCCGCGGGAATAGCCGGAGAGAAAGTCATTACCACGGTCGTGGAGATCGAAGAGTTTCAACAATGCCTCGATCCGGCGATCGCGAAGGCGTTGCTCGACGTGATAGAGGTCGCCGGAAAACTCCAGGAACTCTCGGGCGCTGAGCTTTTCATAGAGCGTCGCCGCGTCCGGTACGTACCCGATTCGCGCCTTCGCCCGCTCGGGCTCCGCCAGGATGTCGACGCCCGCCACCCGGGCGGTGCCGCTGGTCGGGCGGAGCAGGCCGACCAGCATCTTGATCGTGGTCGTCTTGCCGGCGCCATTGGGCCCCAGGAAGCCGAACAATTCCCCGGCTCCCACCTCCAGGTCCAGGTCCTCCACGGCGGTCAGGCTGCCGTAGCGCTTGGTCAGGAGCCGGGTGGAGAGCACCGTGCCCAAGTCTAGCGGGGCAGGCCGAAAAACCCGCCTAAAATAACCGCTGACGGGCGGCTTCCGGCGAATTCAGCCCGAATTGGGCCGGCGGTGGGTCCCGCGTAACAGGTTTTGCGCCGTTACAGCGTTGTTGCTTTGACCCATACCGAAAAGGCCGGTCAGCAAGATGGAGGCAGAACCGCAGGAGGGCGAACTCGGCGTCCTTGTCAGCAGCCCGGAGTTCGCCCGCATGGTGGACCGGTTCCAGGCCTCCACTGGGCTCAAGCTCCAGGTCTTCGACCTTGACGCGCATCCGCTGACGCCGGTCGAAGACTACCCCCGCTATTGCCGGCTGTTGCAGGAGCGGAAAGTCTGTCCCCTTTACAACGATCCCCAGTTCCTCAAGCGCAACGAGGAGACGATGGGGGTCTGCAAGGCGGGCGTTGGGCATTTCGTTGCTCCGGTTCGCAGTGAGAAAGAGGTGCAGATCGGCGCCGTCCTGGGGCCGGCCGTGAAATTTGCCCCCAACTCGGTTGAAGAGTTAGCCGAGCTGGCGTTCCAGCTCCGGGTTTTTCCCGACGATCTGATCCAGGCTGCGGATGCCGTCCAGGAACAGGATGCGGAGAAGCTGCTCGGGGCGGGGGAGCTCGTCTCTGTGGGGCTCAATCTTCTGGCGGAGATGCAGGCCGCCGAGCGGGTCGGGCACACGCTGCGCCGTCTGCAAGCGCAGATCGCCGAGTCCAACTCCCAGATGCTGTCGCAACACGTCGTCGATGCCATCCTCTACCTGACACGGGCCGACTACGCCCTGGTGCTGATGCTGGATGACAACGGGGCGGACCTGGCCTCGGGATACGACCAGCCGGCCCCGGACCGCCTCGTCGAGGCGAAACGCCGCCTGCTGGAGGGCATCGCCGAATGGGTGCGGCACGCCGACCGGAGCGTGAGCGTCCCCGACATTTCCAAGAGTGCCTGGTCACGCTACCTGACGGAGGACGTCGTCAAGGAGGGGAGCATCGTCGGCGTCCCGATCACCGAGCAAAAGGGGAAGGGGACCGTCGGCGCCATCGTGGTGGGCTTCGATCGTCCGCGAGATGACCTCGACGAGCCACTCGCCGCGCTGGAGAGCTTTGTCGGCGAGGGGCTGTATGCGTTGATGATGGGTCGCAAGCTGATCCAGGCGGAGAAGCTCGCTCTGCTCGACGTCCAGTCGGGCGCCCACAGCCAGGCATTCCTGGAGGAACTCCTTGAAAAGGAGATCAGCCGCGCCTCGCGTCACAACCACGACCTCGCCATGGTGCTGTTCGAGATCGAGGCCTTCGAAGTTCTGCGCGGCAAGTACGGCGAGAGTGGCCTCAGCCGGATGCTCCGAGAATTCGTTGCGGTCATCCGGTCGAAGACGCGCCGCGTCAACACGCTGGCCCGCATCAAGGACGGCCAGTTCTGCCTCGTCATCCCGGAAGCCGATCGGGCGATCGCGGTCCGGCAGGCTGACCGGCTGCGGTCGATGCTCGAGGAGCATCCCTATGCGGCCAGTCCCAACGGTGACATCGTCCGCCTCGCGGTCGATGCCGGCGTGGCCGCCAGCGAGCGCGGCCAGCTCGATCGCGTTTCGCTGCTCGCTCTGGCCGAGGAAGGCCTGCAGCAGGCTCGCACCGAACGCCGGACGCGGAGCTTCAACCCCTGACGGCCCGCTGATCGGGCCGCGGCCCGATCGCGGTCGCAGCTCGCCGCGGCGAGCATAGTAAGAGGATGAAAGTCCTGATCAGCGGTGGATCGGGCTTTATCGGTAGCCACCTGGTGAAGAGCCTGGCGAAGGACGGCCACGACGTGGTCGTTCTCAGCCGGCGGCTGGGAACGAAGGGCCAACCGAGGGGCGTTCGCTACGTCACCTGGGACGCTCGCAGCACGGACGGCGAGTGGCTGGCGGAAGTCTCGGGAGCGCAGGCTGTGATCAACCTCGCCGGTGCCAGCATCGGCAGGTGGCCATGGACGCGGCAGCGGATGGCCGAGCTCCTCTCGAGCCGGTTGACCGCGACGGCGGCCCTGGTGCAGGCGCTCGGGCGGACGCCTGCCGATCGTCGGCCAGCGGTGCTCGTCAGTGCCTCGGGCATCGACTACTACGGGGACCGCGGCGAGGAGGTCATCACGGAGGAGAGCCATCCTGGCGATTCCTTTCTCGCCCGGCTCAGCCAGCAATGGGAAGACGAGGCAGAGAAGGCGGAACCGCTCGGCGTCCGCGTCGCCCGAATCCGCACCGCGATGGTGTTCGGCCGCGAGGCGCTCGCCTTTCGACTGCTGACTCTGCCATTTCGATTCTTTCTCGGAGGTCCGCTGGGCAACGGCCGGCAGTGGTTTACCTGGATTCACGTCGACGACATCGTTGGCCTCTACCGGCTGGCGCTCGAGGATGCGCGGGTAAGCGGCGCAG
>VBFF01000174.1 GCA_005889285.1 Chloroflexota bacterium | reverse complement strand
CGCGCGCCACGACGGCACTGTTGCGGGTTCCGTCCTTCGAACCGCAAGCTCGCGCCGCGCTTTCGCTGGTGCAGGCGCGCATCACTCGAGAGGAAACGGCACGGCCCGCCCGCTGGTACCAGCGCTGGCTCGATCGGAACTCGCCACGTTGGCGATCCATGGCCACGCCGGCGATCGCCGTCTTGCTGGCGGCCGTCCTGGTCACCGGCCTCGGCGTCTCCGGCGTTGCGCAGAGTCTCATCCGGGTCTTCGAGCCGCGGCAGCTCCAGGCGGTGCAGGTCTCGCCGTCCGACTTTGCGCAGGGTACGGCCCTGCTCGATTACGGGAACGTGAAGTGGCAACCCGAACCGCCCAAGCTGCAACAACTGTCGGATTCCGCGGTGGCGCAGTCGCAGTCGGGACTCCCGGTTCTCAGCCCGGCGTCTCTGCCGAAGGGCGTCTCCGGGCCGCTCAGCTATGGCGTCGTCTCGCACGCGACGGGATCCCTGACCTTTGACGCGGCTCGCCTGCGGGCATCGGCCGCGCAGGCCGGCGTGCGGGTCAGTCCGATGCCGTCAACCATCGACGGCAGCACCCTGGTCGTCAACGGGGGGCCGGCGCTGATCGAGGTATGGGGCTTGGGCACGACGACCGAAACCATGGGCATCCCGACTCTCGTGATCGCGCAAACCCGCGTGCCGACGGTCGACTCGAGCGGCGCTAATGTGTCGCAGCTCGAGGACTACCTGCTCTCGCAGCCGGGTGTGCCGCCCGAGTTCGCGGCACAAATCAAGGCGATCAAGGATCCGAGCACGACGCTTCCCATCCCGATCCCGAAGGGCCTGGCGACAACGGAGTCGACGCAGGTCAATGGAACGCCGGCCGTGCTGATCAAGGCCGTCCTGGGTGCGGGCGTGGTGTGGGTGAACAGTTGACGTCCGACCAGGTGCTCGCCATTGCAACGTCCCTCCACTGATCGCAGCGATCTGAATCCGATGGAGGCGGCCGATGCCGCCTCGCTGGCTGTCCACACGCAGGACCTGGCCAAGCGTTACGGCAAGACGGTTGCCCTGAGCGGGCTGACCATGAGCGTGCGGCGTGCCGAAGTGTTCGGATTCCTCGGGCCCAACGGCGCGGGAAAGACAACGGCGGTGAAGCTACTGGTCGGCCTGGCACACCCGACAGCCGGTGAGGCCTGGGTTCTTGGCGCGCCGGTCGGCGATCTGCAGACCCGGCGACGCCTCGGCTACCTGCCGGAGTTGTTTCGCTATCAGGGCTGGATGAAAGCGCGAGAAGTGCTCGGACTGCACTGCGAGCTTTCCGGCATGCCGCGCTCCGAATGGAAAGCCGAGATCGCCAGCGCCCTCGAGCTCGTCGGTCTCTCCGAAAGAGCGCACGACAAGGTGGAGGGCTTCTCCAAGGGTATGCAGCAGCGGCTGGGCCTCGGTGTCGCCTTGCTCGGCCGCCCCGAGTTGGTCTTGCTCGACGAGCCCACCTCGGCGCTCGACCCGGTAGGGCGTCACGACGTCCGCGAGATCATCCGCACCTTGAAGGCGCGCGGCACCGCGGTGTTTCTCAACTCGCACCTGCTGACCGAGGTCGAGCAGATCTGCGACCGCCTCGCCGTGGTCGACCACGGCCGGGTGATCGCGACCGGAACGATGGCGCAAATCCTGGGACAGGACGGCGCGGTCCGAGTCCGGGTGACGGGACTGCCCGCCGGCGGCCGCGCCGGGCTTGGCGAATTCGGGAACCTGGAGGACGAGGGCGAATGGTTGACGTTCCGCGGCCTCCCCAGCGAACGCGTGCCGCAACTCGTCGCGGAGATCGTGCGCCAGGGCGGCCGCGTCTACGCGGTCGAGCCAAGGCACGAGACGCTCGAGGATCGCTTCCTGCAGTTGCTCAAGGAGCAGGAGCAGTGACGCAGGTTCTTACGATCGCCCGTCTCACCATCCTCGAAGCATCACGCCGCAAGCTGCTGCTCGCCCTCGGCGTGCTGACCGTCGTCGTCATCGTGGTCACCAGCTGGGGCTTCAGCCGGCTGCCGACGATGAACGGTGTGACGCCCGCCGAGGTTCGGCTGGCGTCGTCGCAGCTGACCATCCTGGTCGCCTTCATGTTCAGCGGCGTGCTCGCGCTCGGGTCGACCCTGGTGGCGGCGCCCAGCATCGCCAGCGATATCGAGTCGGGGATCGCGCTCGCCATCCTGCCGCGGCCGATCCGGCGCAGCCAGCTGCTGATGGGCAAATGGCTCGGGCTGGCAGTCCTCGTTGGGGTCTACGCGGCCGGTAGCGGGCTGCTGGAATTACTCGGGATCTGGCTCGCCACCGGCTACACACCGCCAAACCCCGTGGCAGCCCTGACCTTCGTCGCGGCGGAAGGGATCGTGCTGATGACGCTCGCCCTGCTTCTCAGTACACGTCTCGCGCCCATGACAGGCGGTGTGATCGCGCTGGTGCTCTTCTTCGTCGCCTGGATCGGAGGCATCGCGCTGGCGATCGGCCAGACCTTTGCCAACGACACCATCATCAACATCGGCGTCGGTAGCCGGTTGCTGATCCCCACCGACGGGCTCTGGCACGGGGCGATCTTCTACCTGGAGCCGACAGACTTCCTCAACGCCGCCCGCGCAGCGGGGCGCGCGCGAGCTGGGAATCCGTTCTTCGCCGACCAGCCACCGCCGGCGATTTACGTGGGCTGGGTCATCGCCTGGCTCGCCAGCCTGCTCGCGCTCGCCAACGTCAGCTTCGCAAAGAGAGATCTCTAGGCGGGCGTTCGGTAGCTGCCAGCGCCGGCCCCCATGGCCATTGACTTAGGCCTTCGCCGAACGTACATTTAGCTCGCCAAAATCGGCGATCTGAACTCAATTGGAGGGGAAACATGGGAGTTGCGACCTACACACCTCCGGCGCAGCGAATAGGGGAGGAACTCGTCTATCCCGACGGCCGGCACGAGCTGGCCGACGACTCGGCGATCCGCAATAGCCCGCTCTACAACGAAGACCTGGCGCCCGTACCGATCAAAAGGCGGACCTGGAACACCTATAACTACATGGCGCTCTGGATCGGAATGGCACACAACATCCCGACCTACCTGCTGGCATCGGGGCTCGTTGCACTCGGCATGGCCTGGTACCAGGCCATCCTGACCATCGCGCTGGCGAACATCATCGTCCTGATCCCGATGCTGGCGAACAGCCATGCAGGTACCAAATACGGAATTCCGTATCCCGTCTTCGCCCGGGCATCCTTTGGTGTCTTTGGCGCCAACGTTGCGGCCCTGCTGCGGGCAGGGGTGGCGTGTGGCTGGTTCGGTATCCAGACCTGGATCGGAGGCGGCGCGCTCTACGCCCTCAGTGGCAAGCTGTTCGGGGCAGGTTGGACGAACTCGACGATGGTCGCCGGCCAGCACTGGACGCTGTGGCTCAGCTTCGCGATCTTCTGGGCACTCAACATTCTGATCATCCTGCGCGGCATGGACGCGGTTCGTCGATTCGAGAACTGGGCAGCCCCCTTCGTGTTGGTCGTGGCGCTCGGGCTACTCGTCTGGATGGTGAATCAAGCTGGCGGCTTCGGTCCCATCCTCAGTGAGCCCGGCAAGGTCGGCTGGGGTAGCAACTTCTGGCTGGTGCTCTTCCCGCCGGCGCTGATGGGAATGATCGCGTTCTGGTCGACGCTGTCGCTGAACATGCCCGACTTCGCGCGCTTCGGGAAGAGCCAGCGAGCGCAGGCCGTTGGCCAGATCCTTGGCTTGCCCACGACGATGACCCTCTTCCCGCTGGCGGCGGTCCTGATCAC